>CAJWUS010000117.1 GCA_913047525.1 uncultured Flavobacteriales bacterium
TATCTGGCTTTATTTGCTTGCGGTTGATGAGCAAATCCCTCACCCAACCACCAACCACAAATGTTGGATAGTTTAACTCATCAGCAATTTCAGAGACGGTTCTAAAAATAGGGCTCTTTAATGAAGATTTTAGATTCATCCTTAGCGTAATTTTTTTATGCTACCATCTTTATTAATAAATAAAATCTCAGATGCTTTATCCATAATTCTCTTTTTCCGCAAATTTACTACATAATCAACATTATCTTTTATTTCATCAGATATTTCTGAGAATTGTTTAGGAAGATCTTTTCCACTAATATTTGCAGAAGTAGATACAATAGGAAACCCAAATTCTGAAACTAATCTATGGCAAAATTCATCACTACTAATTCTGAAAGCAGCTGTTTTATCTTTAGCAATTAAGTTGCTTGCTAACCTATTAACATTTTGATAAATAACTGATGTAGGTTTATCTGAAAGTGAAATTTGAAGTTGATTTGAATTAGTATAGTCATCAATCATTGCAGTATTACAAACTAAAGAAATCATAGCTTTGCTTTCAACTCTTTTTTTAATATCAAAAATTCTTGCAATCGCACTTTCATTTGTAGCATCACATCCAATGCCCCAAATAGTATCAGTGGGGTAGAGGATTGTTCCTCCATTTTTTAAAACTTCTAATGCTTTATTTATTTCATTCTGCATTACGCAACGTTTTCAAGTATTTATAACGCATTTTTACTGCTTTTGCCTGGTAAGAGGAAATGATAAACCCAACATAACCATCCAATATTCCTAATTGAATAAAATAATGTTTTATAAAGCGAAATATTGGTTTTATAAGTGTGTGGAAGATTGTGATATTTCCTGTTTTTTTATCATAATCTTTCGCTTGCCATTTTGCGTATTTTTGTAATTTCTTCAAATAATCCTTTTTACTTTTAAAAGTATTATGAGTGAGTTTGTTTTTCAAAATTCCAATTTTTCCCTCACTAACTATCTCAGCATGAACATGTTTTTCTTCATATTTACACTCATCTCGCTTGAAAAGGCGTATAACTCTATCTCCTCTCCAACCGCTAAAACAAACTCTTTTTCCCATAAAGTAATTTTCTCGCTTTATCCAAAAACCATCATAATTTATTTTTGATTCTAAAACCGACAATACTTCTTTTTTTAATTCTTCTTTTACTCTCTCATCTGCATCCAAAAGTAAAATCCACTGGTGCTTTGCTTGAGGAATTGACCAATTCTTTTGTGATGCAGAGTTTTCATATTCTCTTTGTAAGATAGTATCAGCAAGTGGAGTTGCTAATTCAATTGTTTTATCCGTACTGAAAGAATCTACAACCATAATTTCATCAGCAAAATCAACAGATTTTATTGCGTTAACAATGTTGTATTGTTCATTAAGAGTCGGTATGATAGCGGTAATTTTTTTCATTAAATAATATCTTGAATTAAGATGTTATTTGCACATTTAAAATGTTTTTCTGGACATTCTTTAAGCCCATGTAATCCACAAGGGCGACAATTTAGATTTTCTTTTGTTTCTACTACTTTAGAATTACTGGCTAATGGTCCGAAACCAAAATCAGGAATTGTAGAGCAAAATATTGTTGTAGTTGAGGCATTCATTGCGGAAGCTAAGTGCATTGGTGCTGAATCGTTTACGTAATTCATTTTTGCATTTTTTATAAGTGCTGCCGATTGCAAAAGACTTAATTTTCCGCATAGATTCATTATATTATTATGTTGACAATTCTTTATAATATTTTTACATTTCTCAAAATCTTTATTTCCTCCAATCAGATATATCTTTTTATTTATTTTATTTATCAGTTTTATCCATTTTTCAGCAGGAAATTGTTTGGTAAACCAAACCGAAATTGGTGCAATGCAAATATAAGGTTGAGATAGGTAATTATCAACTACTTTTAAATCCTCTTTTGATGGATAAAGTTTAGGATTTACTAATTTATTATCGGTTATTTTTTCTATCAGACTTAGGTTTCTTTCTGTCTCATGTACTCCGTTTTCAACCTTATGCTTTATACTATTTGTAAATAAGAAAGAAAACGGATTTTTATCAAAACCAATTGTTGTTTTCCCTTTTGAAAAGGTGGTAATAAAACCAGTTGAAAAGAATCTCTGTAAATTAATTACATAATCGTACTTTTCATTTCTTACTGATTGTAAGATTTTTATTAGATTTTTCTGCTTGTTTTTTTTCTTATCCCATATTAGAACTTTGGTAATATAAGGATGATTTTCTAAAAGCCCTTGATTGCCTTTTCTTAGTAAAAAATTAACTTTAGCATTAGGAAAAAATTTGTGAAGTTTTTCAATAATTGGGGTAGCTAAAATCACATCTCCAATAAAAGCGGTTTGTATAATTAGAATCTTCACTATTACTAAACAGCAACATTATAATCCCTAAGTGCATCATTTAAGGATGTTTTTTTATCCGTACTTTCTTTACGCTTACCAATGATAAGGACACAAGGTACACCATATTCGCCAGCAGGAAATTCTTTAGCAAAATTTCCTGGAATTACTACCGATCTGCTAGGAATAATTCCTTTGTGTTCTATCGGTCTATTATCACTTACATCAATTATTTTAGTAGAGGCAGTAAGTACTACATTAGCACCAAGAACAGCTTCTTTTTCAACTTTAACGCCTTCCACCACAACGGAGCGCGAACCAATAAAAGCGTCATCTTCAATAATAACGGGAGTAGCTTGTATAGGTTCTAAGACACCACCGATTCCAACACCACCTGATAGATGTACATTCTTTCCAATTTGAGCACAAGAACCAACAGTTGCCCAGGTATCTACCATAGTACCACTGTCGACATAAGCACCAATATTTACATAAGAGGGCATCATGATAACGCCAGGAGCTAAATAAGCACCATAGCGAGCAATTGCATGAGGTACAATACGAACACCAAGATCAGCATATCCGCTTTTAAGTTTCATTTTATCGTGAAATTCCAATGGGCCTAATTCAATTGTTTCCATTTTACGAATAGGAAAATAAAGAATAACAGCTTTTTTAACCCAATCGTTTACTTGCCATCCATTTTCTGTTGGCTGTGCAGTACGCAACCTTCCTTTATCTATTTCCTCAATTATTGTTCGAATACACTCCTTGGTGGCAGATTTTTTTAGTAAATCCCTATTTTTCCAAGCGGTTTCAATTATTTGTTTCCATTGTGAATTCATAATTGCAAAGATAAAAGTTTAATGTAACAATTTGAAGATATAGAATGCAATAATATAAAAGGAAGGTTTAAAAAAAGACATAAAAAAAGCGGAATAAATCCGCAAATTTCTGTCTTTTACGCTAATAAATTTAAAAAGTTTCAATTATTGATTCTTTTTTAAACATATAAGATATTGTTTTGAGAATTAATCTTTCTCTATGTAATTTTCTTAAATTTGCATTAAGCAAACTAATATGAAAAAACTAAGCTTACTTCTAACGACTCTTTCGGTTACTTTTTTTCTTTCTTTTTCTGAAGAAATTAAGCTGAATGAGGAGCATAATTATTTTGAAATCACCAATAAATCGCTGACTGAGTTTTCATTTGTAAATAATTTTTCAGGCTTAGATGCAAAACTAATTAAGACAAAAGAAGGTGACTTTATAAAACTTTTTGTGAGTGGATATGCTGCTAATTCTGATTACGGAAAAGCAGAATTACCAGAATTAAAAAAGATATTTCGTATTCCTTTTGGTGCACAGGTAGTACTTAAGATTGTAAATAAAGAGGAAGAGCTTATTTCTTTAGATGACTACAACATTACATTACCTCTTTTTCCTAATCAGCCATCTATATCAAAAGGAGATAATGCAGAACAAGTTCCTTTTGTTTACGATAGAG
>CAJWUS010000118.1 GCA_913047525.1 uncultured Flavobacteriales bacterium
TAGGGCTAACATCCTTTGAGTGTGGAAGACGAAATAATGCACTTAAGTTTTGGACGTTATGGAAATCAGTAGGGAAAAACGGCTTAGGTAAGATAATAAATCATGAGTTTTCACTGGCAGATACCGCTAGAGAATATGTAAGAAATAATCCGGAATATACCTTGCATAGCCATGATGACTCTCTTGCAATTTGTTTTAATTATAAGAATTTTGATGCTGTAGACTTATGTACAAAAATATACCAAGAAAACGAATTAATGGTAGGGCATGGCTCTTTTAATGGAGATACGTTTATTAGACTAGTTATTGTAAACGCAGGGAATAATAAGGAAGATATTCTTGAATTTTTCAAGATACTTGAGAGGTTTGTTTTAGAAAATAAAGAGAATATAAAAAAGGGATAGGCCGATAAAAATTTACCGAATTATATTGATGTACCCCCTATCTTGATGTTTCCATCCTTCAAAATCTTTAAAGAAAACTTCATATACATAAGTTCCTAAAGGAATTTCTTTTCCACTTTCTTTATGATTTCCATCCCAACCGGCACGACAATTCAAATCATGAATATTATTAGTTGAGAAAATAACTTCTCCAACTTTATTATAAATAGTGAAGACAAATGTTTCCTCCCTTATTGCATGGTAATTAATACAGAATTTATCGTTTATACCATCTAAATCAGGAGAGAAACTATTAGGAATGTATAGCCAATATTCATCTTTTACCCAGAGTTGGTTAAAAACCGTATCCCTACAATCATTAGCATCTGATACAATCATTGTGATTTGATAAATTCCTGCAGAATCAGGATAAGTATGGTAAGGGTTGGCAATTAAACTATCAAAAGAATTATCGCCAAAATTCCAATACCAAGCTACCAGATTTCCGATAGATAAATCTTTAAAATGAACAGTAGGATAATTAACAGTTATATTAGCAGGACTAAATTCAAATTGAGCCACAGGAGAGACATTTTCTACTACAAAAGCCGATCCAGACGTTATCCCAAATCCTGTTGCATCTGAATAAGAGAGTAAAGTATAAGTACCCACGTTTCTAGTAAAAATTACATAAGGATCGTCAGTAGTTGTGATTGCTGGCTGAGAAACCCCATCTATTTCATAAACAAAAGTAAAAGGAGCGATACCATTAAAATCAACAGATATTTCTGCCGGGGTATTTTCATTAGCACAAATGGTGTCGCCTCCACCAATAAAAGAAGTGATAGTTGGTTTAAGTAAAGTATACAGACGAATGGTGTCCGTATAATTAGCATAAAATGTCACCTGTTCTGTAGAAGTGTTTGGCAAAATAGAGTTGCTATCAGCTTCCCAATGACTGAAATAGTAAAGTGGATCAATCGTTGGGCTTAAAGAAACTGTATCACCAAGCACATAGGTTTCTGTAGAAGGAAAAGCGTTTAATATTGTTCCGTTTGCATCAATAGTTGTGTTAGTCCCTGTTGGGACAACTTCATAAATAATATCTTTATATTCAACAGGAGGCGTAAAGTGAGCAGTTACCGTGACATCCCCTAACAAATTTAAAGCCAAGGTGTCTACTAAAGAATCATATACATAGGTGTTGATAGGATCTACTTCCCAGTAATAGAAAGTACCACTCTTCACTTCAAATGGCAGAGTAACGCCACCAAAATATTGTCCTGTCCAACCAGAATTATTTTGGTCAACTGAAATGCCACTAACTTTTACTTCTCCAATACCATCAATGATAACAGTTACATTGTAAGGCCCTGAAAGTTGTGGATAACAAGGATTCACAAAAGAAGCGTTTATTGTGCTACATCTTTGATTAATAAAATCTCTTAAATCTTGCACATTTTGCAGCCAGTCAGCATAAGTTCCACCACCCCATTGGTTTATCTGTCCTGGCATTTCTGGATCAATAATATTTATTAAGCTATCAAGATAAGTAATCATATAAGTACAATCAAAATACGTGTTTTTCATATCTGACCAGCGATTAATATAATCATCAAAAAATTCTTGATTAGTTAACAGCGCGTTCCAAATAGGGACATGTCCTTGGCTTCCAGGATCATTCAAACTACTTGGATCGCAAGGGTCAGCAGTAGGAGTAGTATTTGGGACATTTGTATAGTTTATATAATGCCCAAAAGTTGCATCCATATCCCATAATGTATAGCGCCACTTTTTCTTATCTCCATTAGGGTCCATTCCTCTCCACCAACCAGTATTCCAATTGAGCCAATCCATGCAAACAGTATACATATTTATTAGAAAATAATCAATCAAACTTCCGGTGTTGAATTGGCTTTTTACTATTTGATAATTTGTTTGGTTAGACATAGGATTACTTAAGACAAAATTTTTGAAAGTGTCCCAATCATTTTGAGCAGCAGGGCCTCCATATTCCGACCAAGTTGGCCCCCAAGTTTTTAAGTATTGTAAATTGTTTTTATCTTGATCATAATAATAATCGGTAAAATCGTGATCATCTACTTTTTCTCTTAAATCGTATACTCCCCAATATTGACCATTTAAATAAACTACGCAGAAAGCAACAGAACGTTCATCCATCCTTAGATCAGCAGTTTGTGATAATGAATGGACATAGGCATCTCTTATATGGGCACCATCTTCAAAGGAAAAATTATCATTAGCAGCAGCTTTTAGGATTAATCTTTGAAATTTGTCACGTGACTTGTTTGGAAAAATTTGATCTTGAATAGCGTAATTGTAACCGAACTGATCACGCATGATGTAGTCAAAACCTCTTTGATCATAAGCCCAGGAATCATTCCCATGCTTATTATATTCTCCCATACCCTTATCAAGTAATATCCCATTTTTATCAAACCATTCAATTGTTCCTTCAGGCTCGAGACCTGAACTTCCCCAACCTCCGTCTAACAAATCAACTAATCCACCCTGCCCATTGTTTCCAGAAATAGATAAAATAGGTATTGTATGCGTAGTATTGATAAAGTAAGTGTTAAATGCTATAAAACTTTGCGGGACATTAGCGGTAGAACTATACGCTACTGCTTTCACCACTTGTGTTGAGTTTACATTTATCGCTCCAATATATTGTGTGGCAGTATTATCAGGAAAATCCCCATTAGTTGTGTAATAAATAGTAATATTAGGATCAGGAGAGGTGATGCTTAAACTGATGGCAGCAGCATAATAGCCAGAAGTTTGAGAGAATACAGGTGTAGAAGCATATTCTTGCATTGCGCCAACATTATTATTCCCAGGAGTTGGAGTTTGAAAAACAGACCATGTATTTGCACCATTTGTAGTTCTTCCTCTACTATCCCCTTTCTGATTAGGGAAAATGGTTAAGGAATCTATAACCGTGGTACCTGTTGCGTCAGAGAGAATAATCTTTTCATTTCTTTTTGTTTGAGTGAGCTTAAAATTAGAATGTGCATTTCCCGCAACAATTTCATCTCTTCCTGAGCAATACACTAAAACTGTATTTCCAGCAGGGACAATGAAAGAAGACGGGAATTGCCATTTAGTAAGATTTGTAGCTTTATCCGAAAGATAATATCCATTTAGATCGATAGGAGCTCCACTGGTATTATAGAATTCTATCCAATCTTCATATCCTCCATAATTATCCTGAAAGCTATCGTAATTAGCAGCAGAATACTCATTGATAACTACTTGGCTTTTTGCAATAAAAAAAGTGCAAAAACAAAGTAAAATCAAAAGATATTTTTTTATCTGAAATTTATTCATATCACAAAGATAACATATAATAAATAATCCAAAAAAAAATCAAATAAAATCTTATGTGTCCAAAAGAAATATTTGTTAAAAAATAGCTTTATCAATTTCAATTATTTGTGTTATTTTGCA
>CAJWUS010000119.1 GCA_913047525.1 uncultured Flavobacteriales bacterium
CCTAATACTTTATGTATGTCGCCAAACGAGCAGGTAGTACATGGAATACCAAATGATAATTCATTGAATGATGGAGATATTTTGTCGGTTGATTGTGGGGTTCTGATGAATGACTTTTATGGAGATTCTGCTTTTACTTATGAAGTTGGAAATGTAAAAGAGGAAGTAAAAAAGCTTTTGCAAGTAACCAAGGAATCTTTGTATAAAGGAATTGAACAAGCCGTTTCCGGAAAAAGATTAGGAGATATTAGTTATGCCATTCAAGATTATACAGAAAGTTTTGGTTTTGGAGTAGTAAGAGAAATGGTAGGACATGGAGTTGGAAGAAAATTACATGAAAGTCCGGAAGTACCAAATTATGGTAAAAGAGGGAAAGGGATAAAGTTAAAAGAAGGATTGGTAATTGCAATAGAGCCAATGATAAACATGGGAACAAAGTCTATTCATCAGCATGCTGATGGCTGGACAATAACAACAGTAGATGGTAATTTTTCTGCCCATTTTGAGCACACTATTGTGGTGCGAAAAAATAAAGCAGAAATTTTATCTAGTTTTAAAGAGATAGAGAAAGTATTAAGTAAAAACAATAAATAAAAAATGGCAAAACAGCCAAATATAGAACTGGACGGAACCATTAAGCAAGCATTATCGAATGCTATGTTTAGGGTTGAGCTTGAAAATGGACATATTATTACAGCTCATATTTCCGGAAAAATGAGAAAGTACTATATAAAGCTTTTGCCAGGAGATAAAGTAAAATTAGAAATGTCGCCTTATGATTTAACAAAGGGGCGAATAACATATAGGTACTAAAAAATAAAAATTATGAAAGTACGAGCATCAGTAAAAAAAAGAAGTGAGGATTGCAGAATCGTCAGAAGAAAAGGACGATTGTATGTAATCAATAAAAAGAACCCTAGATTTAAACAAAGACAAGGATAAAATATGGCAAGAATAAAAGGTATAGATTTACCTAAAAACAAAAGAGGCGAAATTGGCTTAACTTACATTTTTGGTATTGGCAGGTCTTTCGCAAAAGAGATTTTAAACAAAGCGAATGTGCCTTTGGATAAAAAAGTTCAAGATTGGGATGATAATCAGGTAAATACTATTCGCTCTATTATCAATGAAGAGTATAAAGTGGAGGGAGAATTACGCTCAGAGACCCAAATTAATATAAAAAGATTGATTGATATTGGTTCTTATAGAGGAATCCGCCACAGAAAAGGACTTCCTTTAAGAGGACAAAAAACAAAGAATAATTCTAGAACAAGAAAAGGAAGAAGAAAAACAGTAGCCAATAAAAAGATAGCTACTAAAATATAAATAATTATGGCAAAATCAAAAAAGAAGAATACATTAAGAGTGGAAGCAGCAGGGCAAGCGCATATACAAGCTACTTTTAATAACATTATTATCTCATTAACCAACAATAATGGTCAAGTTATATCTTGGTCATCTGCTGGTAAAATGGGTTTTAGAGGATCAAAGAAAAACACACCTTATGCTGCACAAATGGCAGCAGAAGATTGTGCAAAACCAGCTATGGAAGCGGGCTTAAGAAGAGTAAAAGTATTTGTAAGAGGTCCGGGTTCAGGAAGAGAATCAGCAATAAGAGCAATCCATAATTCTGGTATTTTGGTTACTGAAATAGTGGACGTTACTCCATTGCCTCACAATGGTTGTCGTCCTCCAAAAAGAAGAAGAGTATAAATTTAATTAATAAGAAAAAATGGCAAGATATACAGGTCCTACATCTAAGATAGCAAGAAAATTTGGCGAACCAATTTTTGGTCCTGATAAGGTTTTAGACAAGAAAAACTATGGTCCAGGACAGCACGGAAATACAAGAAGAAGAGGAAAAAAATCGGAATATGCTGTGCAGTTGCAGGAAAAACAAAAAGCAAAATATACTTATGGTATTTTAGAAAAACAGTTTTCTAATCTTTTCAAAAAAGCACTAAGGAAAAAAGGTATTACAGGTGAAATACTATTACAGCTTTGCGAAACAAGATTAGATAATGTGGTGTATCGTTTAGGAATTTCTCCTACTAGGAGGGCCGCACGCCAAATGGTAACGCACAAACACATTGTTGTAAATGAAAACATTACTAATATCCCTTCTTATGCTTTAAAGATTGGGGACACAATAAGTGTTAGAGAAAAATCAAAATCGTTAGAAGTTGTTGGTGCTTCCATAGCTGCCAGTTCTTACACTTCTGATTGGTTAGAATGGAGTTCTGATACTTTGACAGGGAAAGTTTTAGCTTTGCCAGAAAGAGAACAAATTCCAGAAAACATAAAAGAGCAACTTATTGTTGAGCTTTATTCAAAATAGAAATTAAACTTAAAAAAATAAAATTATGCCAATATTAACTTTTCAAAAACCAGATGAAGTAGTAATGCTTGAGTCTGATGAAAATGTAGGGAATTTTGAAGTTCGTCCTCTAGAGCCAGGTTACGGACTAACAGTCGGTAATGCTCTAAGGAGGGTTTTACTTTCCTCATTAGAGGGCTTTGCAGTTACTTCTATTAAAATTGAAGGAGTTGAACATGAATTTTCAACTATTGATGGAGTAATTGAGGATGTAACTGAGATTATTTTGAATCTTAAACAAATCAGGTTCAAACAACAAATTGAAGATGAAAATAGTGAAACTGCTATGATAAAAGTTTCTGGTGAGAAAAAAATAACAGCAGCTGATGTTGCTAATGGACTTTCTAATTTTCAAGTATTAAACCCTGAACAAGTGGTTTGTAGTATGGATAAAAAAGTTTCATTTGAAATGGAGATTCTTATTGAAAAAGGAAGAGGTTATGTTCCTGCTGAGGACAATTCAAAAGAGGAGACTGCACTTGGAACTATTGCTATCGATTCTATTTTCACGCCAATCAAGAATGTAAAATATGATGTGGAAAATTATAGAGTGGAACAAAAAACAGACTTTGAAAGATTGAATATTCATTTAGTGACAGATGGATCAATTACCCCAAAGGATGCTTTAACAGAAGCTTCAAAAATTCTAATTCAACATTTTTTACTTTTCTCAGACGAAAAAATAACTTTCGGTAAAGACATGGAAAATGAGTTTGATGAAGATACTTTGCATATGCGTCAATTACTTAAATCTAAACTTTCAGAACTAGGTTTGTCCGTAAGAGCTTTAAATTGCTTGAAAACAGCAGAGGTTCAAACATTAGGCGAATTGGTATCTTTTAACAAATCAGACTTACTAAAATTTAGAAACTTTGGAAAAAAATCATTAACCGAATTAGAAGCTTTGGTTGAGGATAAAAAACTATCATTTGGTCTGGATATTTCCAAATATAATTTAGATAACTAACAATAAAATGAGACACGGTAAGAAATTCAATCATTTATCAAGAAAGGCTCCTCACCGAAAAGCAATGCTAGCTAATATGGCATGCTCTTTAATTGAGCACAAACGCATCAAAACTACTGTTGCAAAAGCAAAAGCTTTGAGGGTTTATATTGAGCCACTACTTACAAAATCAAAAGAGGATACCACTCATTCCAGAAGAACGGTGTTTTCTTACTTAAAACAAAAACAAGCTATTACCGAATTATTTGGTGATGTTGCTGCAAAAATTGCTGATAGACCAGGTGGGTATACTCGAATTTTGAAATTAAGCAATCGACTGGGTGACAATGCAGAAATGTGTTTTATTGAATTGGTCGATTATAATGAAGATTACCAAACTGATAAATCTAAAAGAAAGAAAACAAGAAGAAGAGGTGGAACAGGTAAAACTCAAGTTCAAGAGGTTGTAGAAACTCCTGTAGCTGAAGAAGAACCAAAAGCAGAAGAAACTACTGAGGAAGCTCCTGCAA
>CAJWUS010000120.1 GCA_913047525.1 uncultured Flavobacteriales bacterium
AAAAACATCATTTGGATGTTGCTTTAAAAAATGCCAATTTTATTGCTAATACACAGTTGCAAAAAGATGGAAAATTATGGCACTCTTATAAAAATGGTAAATCAACTATAAATGCGTACTTAGAAGATTACTCCATTACCATATCTGCATTTATTCGTTTGTATGAAGCAACTTTTGATGAAAAATGGCTCAACTTAGCTGATAGAATGATGCAGTATGCTACATCCCATTTTTATGATAAAAATTCTGGAATGTTCTTCTTTATCTCTGATTTGGATCCAGAATTAGTTGCTCGAAAAATGGAAATAAATGACAATGTAATTCCTGCATCTAATTCAGTAATGGCTAATGCACTTTACGATTTAGGAACTATTTTAGATAAAGAAAACTATAAGAAAACGAGCCGAACAATGCTAAATAATGTAAAGGAAGAAATGAGTTCATATGGCTCCGGATATGCAAATTATGCTAATCTTATGCTAAAGCTAATTCATCCTTATTATGAAGTAGCAGTTGTTGGAAAAGATGCAAATGATAAATGTTTGGAAATAAACAAAGAGTACAAACCAAATAAATTATTGATTGGTAGTTTTGGAGAAAGTGATTTGGAACTTTTAGAAGGAAAATATGTGGAAGGGACAACTATGATATATGTATGCGAGAATAAGGTGTGTCAAATGCCAACTAACAAAATTATGCAAGCAATAAAACTTTTAAAATAATGGAAATACTTTTTGAGGAAAAACAAAAATTCAATCAATGGTGGCTTTGGGTAATATTGCTTGTTTTCCCCTTTCTTTCTGTTGTGCCTTTTGATGGTAATGCAATAAATTACAACTATGTACTTATTGGCATTGCTATACCTTTAATATTTTACTTTTTTGAACTCAGAACTTTTGTAACAAAGGAAGGGTTGCATTATCAGTTCTTCCCTTTTCATTTTAAAAAGCACTTAATTAAAATAGAGGAAATTGAAAAAACTGAAGCCTTGCAATACAAACCACTAGGCGATTATGGTGGCTGGGGAATTCGTTACGGATTTAAAGGGAAAGCTTATAATGTTAGCGGGAATAAGGGAGTAAAAGTCCACTTGTCAAATGAAAGAAATATCCTTTTTGGAAGCCAGAAATATAAAGAATTGGAGAAAGCTTTGAAACAAATTAAGAAACAATAATTAAAAAGTAATTCTTCTTTCCTTTTTGAGCAAGAATGTATTTTCCATTTAATAATTTGTTTTCAGATAATTGAAAATCTTCTGTAATTTTCTCCTTATTAATACTTACAGCATTTGATTTTATCATTCTTCTTGCCTCTCCTTTACTTGTAAAAATTTGAGTTTTTTCAGCTACAATATTTAAAATCCCTGCACTTAAATCTGTTTTAGCTATTTCAAACTGAGGAACACCTTCAAATACTGATAGAAAAGTATCTTCATCTAGGCTTTTTAAATCATCAGCAGTTGATTTGCCAAATAAAATTCCTGAAGCTTTTATTGCCATTTCTAAATCTTCTTTACTATGAACTCTTGTAGTTACTTCCTCTGCAATTGCTTTCTGTAATATTCTTAAATGAGGTGCTTCCTCATGCTCTTTTATAAGTTGTTCAATTTCATCTTGAGATAAAAGAGTAAAAATCTTTATATAGTTTTTTGCATCTTCATCTGAAGAATTTAACCAGAACTGGTAAAACTTGTATGGAGAAGTCTTTGTTTTGTCAAGCCAAACGTTTCCTTCTTCCGTTTTCCCAAACTTTCCACCATCTGCTTTTTTAATAAGAGGAGTGGTTACTGCAAATGCCTGCCCTTCTCCTTTACGTCTTATAAGCTCTGTTCCTGTTACAATATTTCCCCATTGATCAGACCCTCCTAATTGCACTTTGCAATTTTTGTTTTTCCAAAGCCAATAAAAATCATATCCTTGTACTAATTGGTACGAAAATTCAGTAAAACTCATTCCTGTATCTAAGCGGGATTTTACAGAATCTTTAGCTAACATATAGTTGATTGAGATATGTTTCCCAACATCCCGGATAAAATCTAAAAAAGAGAAATCTTTAAACCAATCGTAATTATTTACAATCTCAGCAGAATTTTTCTCGCAATCAAAATCAAGGAATTTTTCTAGTTGCTTTTGCAAGAAAGCAAGATTGTTATTTAATATTTTTTCATCTAACAAATTACGCTCCTTGCTTTTTCCTGAAGGATCACCAACCATTCCTGTCGCACCACCAACTAAAGCAAAAGGTTTGTGGCCTGCTTTTTGCAAATGAACTAAAATCATAATTTGCACCAAACTACCAATATGAAGTGAATCTGAAGTAGGATCAAAACCAATATAAGCAGAAGTTAGTTCTTTTTTAAATTGCTCTTGAGTTCCTGGCATGATATCGTGTATCATTCCCCTCCATCTTAATTCTTCTACAAAGTTCATTGCTTATTTTTTGTCAAAAATAGACAAATTATTAAATCTATGTGCTAAAAGCTTGTGCCATATAAGTGATAAGTAGCAACTAAATGTATCTTTGTGCTATGATATTTGTTACAGGTGGCACAGGATTGGTAGGATCACATATTTTGTTAAAGTTATCTCAACGGGGCAAAGAGTTTAAGGCCCTAAAAAGAGCATCTTCATCTTTGGAGGTTTGCAAAAGCATTTTTTCTTATTATAAATCAGATGATTTGTTCACCAAAATAAACTGGGTTAGTGGCGATATAAATGATATTCCATCTTTAGAAAGTGGGATGCAAGATTGCGACATGATTTTGCACTGTGCTGGCTTGGTTTCTTTTGCCCCTTCTGATGTTGAGCTTTTGAAAAAAGTAAATATTGAGGGGACTGCAAATATTGTAAATGTAGCACTATCAAACAATATTAAGAAATTAGGATATGTGAGCTCTATTGCTACTTTAGGTCGTAATTCTACTACTGATATAGTGGATGAAGAATGTCATTTTAAAGCGACCAAATTAGATAGTAATTATGCTCTTAGTAAATATTATGCTGAGCAAGAGGTTTGGCGAGCAGTAGCTGAAGGCTTAGATGCGGTGATCGTAAATCCTTCAGTTATTTTGGGGCCTGGTGATTGGACAAAAGGAAGCTCTCAAATTTTTGAGAAAATACATAATGGACTAAAGTATTACTCTAGTGGAAGTACAGGTTATGTTGATGTAGATGATGTTGCGGAGGCATTACTACAGCTATTTTTCTCGGATGTGAAAAATGAGCGATTTATTGTAAATGGGGAGAACTTAAAATACCGTGATTGCTTTGATAGAATTGCTGAAAATTTAAAAACCCCAAAAGCAATTATTAAAATTACTCCTTTTCTTAAAGAAATAGCTTGGAGATTAGAAGCAGTTCGTTCTTTTCTTTCTGGGAAAAAACCACTACTTACCAAAGAAACGGCCAATAGTGGAATGACAACTAGTAAATTTTCTTCAGCTAAAATTGAAAAAGTTATCGGTTTTAAGTTTACAGATATAAATACTACAATTAAAAAATATTCTGATTGGTTTATTGCTGATCTAATGTAGAGCGCTCATTAGTTAGTTGTTCTAAAACATCAGCATAAATTCCCTCTAACTTTTCTGGCTTTTGAGCATAAAAATCTAGTGTTTTTTTAAATGTATCTTCAGAGACAGTGTTTTTTTTATAAATTAAAGTATAAGAATTTGCAAGTTCATTTTTAGCCTTCTCCATACCTATGTTTTTTTGTAATTCAAACTTAGCTTCTGCTAAATGTATATCTTTTAATACAACTACAAACTCCTTTTCCGAAAGAATATCTTGTGGTATATTTTCTTTTTGCTCTGCACATGCAAATAATAAACAAAGTAATATTAAAAAATTT
>CAJWUS010000121.1 GCA_913047525.1 uncultured Flavobacteriales bacterium
TATTAACACAACAAACAGAATCCTTATTTTGATTTATTTCCATAGTATCAATTAGTCTAGATTCAGATGTATTATTTTGGATCTTATTGTATTCAACTTTTGAGTTATGATTACAATTTATCTGAGTAAAATGATTAACAAGTGAAGAAGTACAATTAATATTTTGTATTCTTTCAATAAATCTAGCTTCAGAGTTTTCTCCTACAGAAATAGTGTTTCTATATTGTATGAAATTATTTTCAGTTGTATTAAAAAATAAAATCTCAATTGGATTTTCGATAATACTGTTTTTATCAACTGTTATAGTAAAACCGCTTGTTGCTAATGAAGAATTTAAATTTGAGATTGAATCAGATTTACTGTTCTTAAAATCAGAGAAAGTTGAAATATTAACACTGTTAATTGAAGCAAATGAAATTAATTTTCCATCTACAAAAACAATTTTGTTTTCAAAACCTAAAGAATACTTATTAAGTTTATTTTCTGATACCTCACCTCCATTTTTCTCAATTGAAAAGTCTTTAGAAATAATTTTTTTTAAAGATGTATATTCCCAATCTTCATCTTTTGTTGTAGGAAATCCTTTAGATAAAAAAGAGTTTAATAGTTTCTTTTTGTCAGAAGATAATTCTAAAGTTTCAGAATAAGATTTTATGTTGTTAACTAAGCTCACTCTTTATCTGTCTGTTTAGTTATCCAATCGTATCCTTTTTCTTCTAGTTTATGGGCAAGCTCTTTTCCTCCGGACTTTATAATTCTACCATTATAAAGTACATGAACAAAATCAGGAATAATATAATCTAAAAGTCTTTGGTAGTGTGTAATTACAATAGTTGCGTTCTCTTCAGATTTTAATTTGTTTACTCCATTTGCAACAATTCTTAACGCATCAATATCTAACCCAGAATCTGTTTCGTCAAGAATAGAAAGTTTAGGCTCTAACATTGCCATCTGAAAAATTTCATTTCTTTTCTTTTCTCCTCCTGAAAACCCCTCATTCATATTTCTAGATAAATACCCTTTCTTTATCTCCAAGAGATTCATCTTTTCTTTCATAAACTTTAATAAATCCTTTGCCGGCATTGGATCTAATCCTATTGCTTTTCTTTTTTCATTTAAAGCAGTTTTAATAAAGTTTGAAACAGAAATCCCTGGAATCTCTATAGGGTATTGAAAGGATAAAAACACTCCTTTATGAGCTCTTTCTTCAGGGGCTAGCTCTAATAAGTCTTTTCCTTCAAAGCTAATTGAACCTTCCTCAACTTGATATTCTTCTTTACCTGCAATTACAGACGAAAGAGTACTCTTCCCGGATCCATTAGGGCCCATAATTGCATGTACTTCACCTACCTTAACTTCTAAGTTAATTCCTTTTAGGATTAGGTTATTTTCAACCCCTGCTTTTAAGGCTTTTATTTTTAACATAGTTTATCCTACTGAGCCTTCAAGGTTAATTTCTAATAATTTTTGTGCTTCTACTGCAAATTCCATTGGCAATTGGTTTAGAACATCTTTACAATATCCATTAACAATTAGTGCAATTGCTTCTTCTGTGCCAATTCCTCTTTGGTTGCAATAAAATATTTGATCTTCTCCAATTTTTGAAGTTGTTGCCTCATGTTCTATTTGAGAAGAATTATTTTTTACCTCAATATACGGAAAGGTGTGCGAACCACATTTGTCTCCCATAAGCAATGAATCACATTGCGAGAAATTACGCGAGCATTTAGCTCCTTTCGATATTCTTACTAACCCCCTGTAATTTCCATTACTTTTACCTGCAGAGATCCCTTTAGCTATTATGGTGCTTTTTGTATTTTCACCCAAATGAATCATTTTCGTTCCTGTATCTGCTTGCTGATAATTATTTGTAACAGCAACTGAAAAAAATTCTCCGATTGAGTTGTTTCCTTTTAGAATACAAGAAGGATATTTCCAAGTTACTGCAGATCCGGTTTCTACTTGAGTCCAAGAAATTTTGGCATTTGTATGACAAATTCCTCTTTTTGTTACAAAATTAAAAACCCCACCTTTTCCATTTTTATCTCCAGGATACCAATTCTGCACTGTAGAATATTTTATATCAGCATCATCCATTGCAATAAGCTCTACGACAGCCGCATGCAATTGGTTTTCATCCCTCATTGGAGCAGTACATCCTTCTAAGTAGCTAACCCTACTTCCTTCATCTGCAATCAATAATGTCCTTTCAAACTGACCTGTTCCAGCTTCATTTATTCTAAAATAAGTTGAAAGCTCCATTGGACATTGTACTCCTTTTGGGATGTAGCAAAATGATCCATCAGAAAATACAGCCGAATTTAATGCAGAAAAGAAATTATCCCTAACAGGGACTACAGTCCCTAAATATTTTTTTACTAGTTCAGGGTGATCTTGAATAGCATCTGAAATCGAACAGAAAATAATTCCTTTTTCTTTAAGAGTTTCCTTAAAAGAGGTTGCTACAGAAACGGAATCCATAACAATATCAACAGCAACATTTGCTAGTCGCTTCTGTTCATCAATAGAAATTCCCAACTTGTCAAAAGTCTTTTTCATTTCAGGGTCTAAATCATCTAAACTATCTAAAACAGGTCTCTGTTTAGGGGCAGAATAATAGATAACATCCTGATAATTTGGCTTTTTATAAGAAACATTGGCCCAATCCGGCTCTTTCATCTCGAGCCATGTTTTATAGGCATTGAGTCTATATTCTAACATCCAGTTAGGTTCGTTTTTCTTTGCAGAAATAATACGAACTACCTCTTCAGAAAGCCCTTTTGGAATAGTATCTGATTCAATATTGGTAGTAAAACCATATTTGTACTCAGATGATGTAACTTCCTCTAGTAATTTATCTTCTTTTTGTTTTTTCTTCTCACTCATATTTCAATCAACTACAGAGAAAAACTCTCACCACAACCACATGTTCTGCTTGCATTTGGATTATTGAAAACAAATCCTTTGCCATTGAGTCCGTCAGAAAATTCTAATGTAGTCCCAACAAGGTATAAAAAACTCTTTTTATTTACTAAAAGCCGAATTTCGTTATCTTCAATAAGTTCATCATCTTCATTTTTAGTGTCATCAAAGTCCAATTTGTAACTCAACCCCGAACACCCACCACTTTCTACACCCACTCGAACATAGGTATTTTCCTTCTCTTTCTTATCTAGTAAGTGGAGTAATCTATCTCTTGCTGAATCACTGATATTTATCATCTTATTTTTATTTAATCTAAATGAATACAAATGTACAAAAACTTATAACATAATACGTATCTTTGGCGAATGAGTTTATTTGAAGAAAAAGCAGTAAATACTACCCCAATTTCAGCATTGGGAGAGTTTGCATTGATTGACCATTTAACTAAGGCTATAAAAATTAAAAATAAAAGCACAGTAAAAGGGGTTGGAGATGATGCGGCTGTTATTGATATAGGAGAAAAGTATCAGCTAATAAGCACAGATTTACTAGTAGAAGGCGTTCATTTTGATTTGGCTTATACTCCACTGAAGCATTTGGGCTATAAAGCGGTAGCAGTGAATGTTTCAGATATATGTTCCATGAATGGTGAGGCAAAACAAATTACGATTGGATTGGCGCTTTCTAATCGTTTTTCTGTTGAAGCATTAAAAGAATTATATAAAGGAATGAATTTGGCCTGTAAGCATTATGGGGTAGATTTAGTGGGTGGCGATACCACCACTTCAACATCCGGATTAATGATGAGCATTACTGTTTTAGGTGAGGTTGAGAAAGAAAAAATTACTTATAGAAGTGGTGCAAAAGTGAATGATTTACTAGTTTGTACGGGAGATTTAGGAGCCTCATATTTAGGAT
>CAJWUS010000122.1 GCA_913047525.1 uncultured Flavobacteriales bacterium
TGTTTGTAATCTAAGGGTTGATAATCGAAAGAAGCATAACCTCTTGAAATGGTTTTAAGTTTGTCGTAAAAATCAAAAACAATTTCGCCAAGCGGCATTTCAAAAGAAAGCTCTACTCTATCAGTAGTTAAATAAATCTGATTTTTGAGCTTCCCTCTTTTTTCGATACAAAGGGTCATTATTGTACCAATAAAATCAGCTTTTGTAATAATCTGAGCTCTAATATACGGCTCTTCTACATAGTCTAAAATGCTTGCATCAGGCAAATCGGATGGATTATGGATTGCTAATTTATCTCCTTTTGTAGTGTAAGCAAAATAAGAAACATTTGGCACGGTTGTAATTACAGTCATATCAAATTCCCGTTCTAATCTTTCCTGAATAATTTCCATATGAAGCATCCCTAAGAATCCACACCTAAACCCAAACCCTAGCGCTGTAGAAGATTCTGGTTCGTAAGTCAAGGAAGCATCATTAAGACGCAATTTTTCCATAGAATTTCTAAGATCTTCATAATCGTCTGTATCTACAGGATAAATTCCTGCGAATACCATTGGTTTCACATCTTCAAAACCATGAATTGCTTCAATTGCAGGATTTTCAACAGTAGTAATAGTGTCACCTACCTTTACTTCTCTGGCATCTTTTATTCCGGAAATAATATAACCCACTTCTCCAGTACTCATCAAGTTTTTTGGTTCTTGTTTAAATTTTAATGCGCCAATTTCATCCGCAAAATATTCTTTGTCAGTAGCAATAAATTTTACTTTATCACCCTTCTTAATTTTTCCATTTAAGATTTTAAAATATGCTTCAATTCCTCTGAAGGGATTATAGACTGAATCAAAAATCATGGCTTGAAGAGGCTTGTTTTTATCCCCTTCTGGCGCAGGAATTCTATCAACAATTGCATCTAATATTTCTTCAATTCCTATGCCAGTTTTTGCACTTGCAGAAATTATTTCTTTTTCTGAGCAGCAGATTAAATCTATAATTTGATCAGCAACTACTTCTGGTTCAGCAGAAGGCAAATCGACTTTGTTTACAATAGGGATGATCTCCAAGTTGTTTTCTAATGCCAAATACAAATTGGAAATAGTTTGCGCTTGAATTCCTTGGGCTGCATCTACAATTAGTAACGCTCCTTCACAAGCAGCAATAGAACGAGAAACCTCATAAGAAAAATCAACATGTCCAGGAGTGTCTATCAAATTTAGCGTATAACCATTATAGTTCATTTGCATTGCATGACTTTTTATAGTAATTCCTCTTTCTCTTTCCAAATCCATATTATCCAAAAGTTGCTCTTGAGCATCTCGTTTAGAAACGGTTCCGGTAAATTCTAACAAACGATCTGCCAAGGTACTTTTCCCATGGTCTATATGTGCAATAATGCAGAAATTTCTAATCTTGTTCATGAGTTGCGAAAATACAGATTTTAGATTAGCTTTCAGAAGAAAGGCTACAAGATAATATTACTTTTTCTTCATCAATTTTTAATTGAGTTTTTTTACTAAAAATAATAGCTCTATTATCATCTAAATGCCCGGCAGGAAATTCAAAACAAATGGGGAAATTATATTCTTTAGTATAGTCAAAAATAATTTGTTCAGCTGTTTGTCCGAAAGAGATAGTATTATCGTTCATATCACTCATTTCTCCAACAATCATACCTTTAAGATATTCAAATTTGCCATTTCGCTTTAGGGTCATCATCATTCTATCAATATGATACAAGTATTCATCTAAATCTTCAATAAATAAAATTTTTCCACCTGTATTTACATCTGATTCTGATCCGATTAACGAACACAAAATAGATAAATTCCCCCCAACTATTTCTGCTTCAATATCTCCATTTTTATTAAATTCATGAGAGCTACATTCAATATTGTTTTTCTTGCCAAACAAACAATTTTGTAATGATTGTAAACTCTGATTTGTGTTTGTGTTAAAATTAATTGGCATTGTAGCATGTATGCTAGCAAAACCCAAATTATGCAAATGAGAATGTAAAACAGTAATATCACTATAACCAATTATCCATTTTGGGTTTTTCTTAAGATTTGAAAAATTAATAGCATCAATAATTTGGACCGTACCGTAACCGCCTCTGGCACACAAAATTGCTTTTACATTATCATCATCAATCATGTTTTGTAAATCAGCAGTTCTTTGCTTAATTGTTCCTGAGAATTGATTATTTTCTTCAAACAAATTATCACTAAAAACAACTTTCAGACCCCAACTTTCAAGTATATGAATTGCTGGGTTTAGTTCATCTATAGTAATTTTTCGAGCAGTTGAAAGAATACCAATTTTATCTCCTATTTTTAATTTTTTGGGAATAATCATAAATGCTGTTAAAAACTTATATTTGCGAAAATAATTTTTTCTCAGAGAAATGAGCACAAAAAGATACACAGTTACATCTGCACTACTTTACGCAAATGGGCCTATTCATCTTGGCCATATTAGTGGAGCTTATTTGCCTGCTGATATTTATGTCAGATATTTAAAAGGAAAAGGAAATGATGTTGCTTTCATTTGTGGTAGTGATGAGCATGGGGCTGCAATTACTTTGCAGGCGAAAAAAGACGGCATAAGCCCACAAGAAATTGTAGATAAATACCATGAAATTAACAAAAAAGCTTTTGAAGATTTTGGGATTAATTTTAGTATTTACCACAGGACTTCGGATGAATTGCATCATCAAACAGCACAGGAATTCTTCAGAAATCTTGAGATGAAAGGAGTTTTTGACAAAAAAACCTCTGAGCAATTTTATGATGAGGAAAACAAACAATTTTTAGCAGACAGATATATTTCAGGGGGATGTCCAAAATGTAATGCTGAAGAGGCTTATGGTGATCAATGTGAAAAATGTGGAAGCACATTAAGCTCAGATGAATTAATCAATCCAAAATCTACTTTAAGTGGGAATATTCCTATAAAAAAAGAAACATCTCATTGGTATTTGCCAATGCAAGATCATGAGAAGTGGCTAAAGAATTGGATTGAAAACGGCAAACTTAATGGAGAAAATCATCATAACATAAAGACTTGGAGAAGTCAAGTAATAGGACAATGTAAATCTTGGATTGATGGTGGTTTGCAAGCCCGTGCAATGACCAGAGATTTAGATTGGGGAGTGAAAGTCCCTGTAAAAGATGCAGAGGGCAAAGTATTGTATGTTTGGTTAGATGCTCCTATTGGGTATATTTCAGCTACTAAGCAATGGGCAAAAGATAATGGCAAGAATTGGAAGGATTATTGGAAGTCAGAAGAAACAAACTTAATTCATTTTATTGGGAAGGATAATATTGTTTTTCACTGTATCATTTTCCCAATTATTCTGAAAGCTCATGGAGATTATGTGCTACCTACAAATGTGCCTGCTAATGCATTTCTGAATTTGGAGGGGGAAAAATTATCAACTTCAAGAAATTGGGCAATTTGGTTACACGAATATTTGGAAGAATTTAAAGGACAAGAAGATTCTCTTAGATATGCTCTTTGTGCAACTGCCCCTGAAAGCAAAGACACTGATTTTACCTGGATTGATTTTCAGGCAAGAAACAATAATGAACTCGTTGCTATCTTTGGGAACTTCATTAATAGAGTTGTTGTACTAACCAATAAATATTGGGATGGATTTGTCCCTCCACAGAATAATTTGGAAGACTATGACAAAGAAGTCCTTGCCAAACTCAAAAAATTTCCGGATGATATTGGCATTTCAATTGAAAAATTCAGGTTTCGTGAGGCTTTAGCGGAACTTATGAATTTAGCTCGCTTGGGAAACAAATATTTAGCAGATACAGAACCTTGGAAACTCAAA
>CAJWUS010000123.1 GCA_913047525.1 uncultured Flavobacteriales bacterium
TGATGGTGAATTATTAGTTAATGAACTAGAGAATATGATAAATGGAAAAACCAAATTTATATCCATAAATCATGTTTCAAATTCTTTAGGTACTATAAATCCTATTAACAAAATTATAGAAATTGCACATAGAAACAATATTAAAATTTTAGTGGATGGAGCACAAGCAATTCAACACATCCCTATAGATATGAAAGAAATGAATGCTGATTTTTATTGTTTTTCAGGTCATAAAATGTATGCACCTACAGGGATAGGTATTTTGTATGGAAAGAAAAAGTTACTGGATGAAATGCCTCCATACCAAGGTGGTGGAGATATGATTAAATCTGTAACTTTTGAAAAAACCATCTATAATGATGTGCCTAACAAATTTGAGGCAGGAACTCCTAATATTTCTGGAGCTATTGGATTAGGAATTGCAATTGATTACATTAACGATATCGGAATAGAAAATATTGCTGAACATGAATCTAATCTATTGGAATATGCAACCGAAAAAATAAATGAAATTGATGGTGTAAGAATAATAGGAAATGCAAGAAATAAAGCGAGTGTACTCTCATTCGTAATAAATAAAATACATCCTCACGACATAGGAACTATTATGGATTCCCATGGTATAGCAATAAGAGCTGGTAATCACTGTACTCAACCTATCATGGATTTTTACTCTATTCCAGCAACTGCAAGGGCCTCATTTGCAATTTACAATAACAAAGAAGATGTTGATAAATTAATGATTTCTATCAAAAAGACAATAGAGGTTTTCAAATGAGTGACTGGAATGATCTATATCTGGAAGTTATCCTAGATCATAATAAGAATCCCAGAAATAATGAAGAATTAAAACTATATACTCATGAAGCAAAGGGTCACAATCCATTATGTGGTGACAGGATTTCTATTCAAATTGTGTTAGAGAATGAAAAAGTTAAAGAAGCTAAATTTACAGGTTCGGGATGTGCCATATCGACTGCCTCGGCCAGCATCCTAACTGAAACAATTAAAGGAAAAAACAGAAGTGAAGTTGAAAGCTTGTTTGAAAATTTTCATGGTTTGGTTACAGGTAAAGAAGCTGAAACTGAATTAGGGAAATTAGCTATATTTGAAGGTGTAAAAAAATATCCGGCAAGAGTCAAATGCGCAACCCTTTCATGGCACGCCTTAATGGCTGCATTAGAAGGAAAAGAGGAGACTACAACTGAATGAGCAAAAAATTGGAGAATGAAATCATTGAAGCTATAAAGAAAGTTTTTGATCCTGAAATTCCAGTCAATATTTATGAATTAGGATTAATATACAATATAAATATTGAAAAAGACGGTTCTGTAGAGATTAAAATGACCCTAACTTCTCCATTTTGTCCAGTCGCCGGCTCACTTCCAAAAGAAGTTGCAGCAAGAGCTTCTGAAGTAGAAGGCGTATCAAAAGCAAATGTTGAACTTGTGTTTGAACCTGCATGGAGTATGGATTTGATGTCTGAAGAAGCTAAATTTAAGCTAAATTTAACAGGGAATTTCTCAGTATAAATAATGAAAGAAATTGATGTAACTGGTTTACAATGCACTCAAGCTGTGATGGCTGTATTGAGAGAAATTATATCTATGCAAGAAAATGAAGAAATGCATATTACTTATGAAGAGCCAAACGCTAGAAGAGATGTTTTAGCAATGGTTAAAAGAAGAAAATATAATCTTCTTAAGGATGATGAGAAACTATTGATTATATCAAAATAATTATGGAAAAAGACAACGATTCATTAGTAGAAGCCAGACTACCTACTAAATTCGGTGATTTTAGATTAATCGCATTTCCTGGAGATAGTGATGATAAAGAAAATCTTGCATTGATAATGGGAAATACAGAGGGTAATGTCCTAGTTAGAATACATTCTGAGTGTTTTACGGGAGATGTTCTGCATTCTATGAGATGTGATTGTGGTGAACAATTAGATTTGGCAATGAAGAGAATAGCTGATGAAGGCAGTGGAATAATTGTTTATTTAAGGCAAGAAGGAAGAGGAATTGGATTGGTGAACAAGCTAAAAGCATACAATTTACAAGATGAAGGAATGGATACAGTAGAGGCAAACATTGCACTTGGGTTTAGAGCCGAACTAAGAGACTACGGGGGAGCTACTACCATATTGAGAAGTCTAGGTGTTAAAACAATTAAATTAATGACCAATAATCCTGCTAAAGTGGAAGAATTGAAAAATGATGGATTTATTGTTGAGCAAATTACGCACCGTACTGAAGCTAATGATGAAAACCGTGATTATCTCAGAACAAAAGCATCCAAAATGAATCACAAACTATAGTATTAACGTACGAAGCTTTTCTTGGGACTTTTATTTGATGGTTTCCCAGCTACAATCATAATCCAAAGAACAAATATAGACATTATGAGTGCATATTGGCCAGTATGCCACCAAAAATAATGATACTTCTCCCAAGTACTTACTTCCCATGTATGAACTATAGGATAAGAAGATATAATTCTTACCAAATTTTCAATGAAGATAAAAATAACTGCATAAGCCGCCCATTTGAGACGAATCAAAGGTTTTACTCCTCGGAAACAAAGAATTAGCATGCTCAAGAAAACTGTTTCATGGAGCCCAGTACATTCTGAAACTATCTCCAAATCTATCATATCTGCATAAACTAATTTTGTAGAATAGTCTCCTTGGATAAAAACTTCAATTCCAAATACACTTTCTATTACATAAATAATCCAAGTTATAAATTGCTGGTAAAGGAGAAGAGAATTTTCTCCTTTTGTCAATTCTTGAAAAATAAGATCGATAGGAACTACAAAAAACATTACTAAAGAAAAGTTATATGCAACGCCAACTAAAACTTTTTCAGATTTCTTTTTGGCATTGAAAGACTTACAAAGGTAATTTTCACCTTTATCTAAATAAAATGCAAAATTATCAGAATACCTACCTAAAATATAAGTGAAATCTATAGCCATTGGGCCTTTCCAAAATAAGATAGAAAGAAAGAAAACTGCTACAAATAAGCTAGATAAACCAAAAATCAAATTAGAAGAACCAAAAGATACAAAAACCAGAAAAAATGAGCCTACCAATATGATTCCACGAAGAATTTCATCTCTCGATAAAGTGGCGAGTTTTACGGTGTCTACTGTGTCACTCACGATATTGCAAGATATCTATGTAGATAAAAGTTTTATATCTAACTATTTTTATAAAAATCAAATGCTTTTTTCAATGTTTTTTTAGCATTATCATAAGTTAAGCGTTCATATGCTGATTCATATTGTAACCAAACAAAATTTTGGTGTTCAGAACTAATACTTACTTTTTCTTGATTTGTAATTCCAAGAAAAAATACAACTTCTTTCAAAATAGTATCTCCACCTCTCAAAAGATTATATGAGATAAGATAGTGAAAATCATCTATTATTTTGACCTTATCTATACCCGTTTCCTCTTTGAGTTCTCTTAACGCTGTTTGTATTTCATCTTCCCCTTTCTCAACATGACCCTTAGGAAAATCCCAATGACCGCTTATGGTTGTATCTGGGTGTTGTAAAAGTAAAACTTGGTTAGAATTCAGTAAAACAACGCCACAAGATTTCTCCATATTTACAGAGCGCGCACTGTACTATAACCTATTGCTCCTAAAACTAGGCTAAATCTAATCTCGACGTGAACGAGATAAAGCCGATGCGACAAGAGCCAAAGCAAATATCGTAAACATTGGGTCAAAACCAGGTAAGAATACACCACGAACCCAAAGTGTAGCTGTAACTGACCTTG
>CAJWUS010000124.1 GCA_913047525.1 uncultured Flavobacteriales bacterium
GACTTTCTAACCATATCTTTGCGGGCGAATACCATACTGCTTTTAAAGGAAGAGGTATGGCTTTTTCTGAGGTAAGAGAGTATCAGTTAGGTGATGATATAAGAACTATTGACTGGAATGTAACGGCTCGATACAACAGTCCTTTTGTAAAGATTTTTGAAGAAGAAAGAGAAATGACCGTTATGCTACTTGTAGATATTAGCAAATCCGGAAAGTTTGGAACTAAGCAAAAAACAAAAAAAGAAATTGCTACTGAATTATCTGCTGTTTTGGCCTTTTCTGCCATTCAGAATAACGATAAAGTTGGAGTGATTTTCTTTACTGATATTATTGAGAAATTTATTCCTCCAAAAAAAGGGAAATCACACATTCTAAGAATTATTAGAGAACTTTTGGCTTTTGAACCTAAAAATAGTGGAACCAATATTTCTGCTGCTTTGGAGTATTTTTCTTCTGTAATTAAAAAAAGAAGTGTATGTTTCATCCTATCTGATTTTTTGGATAATGATTTTACAAAACCACTACAAATTGCCAATAAAAAACATGATATTGTAGTTGTAAGAATCCACGACAAAAGGGAAGAATACTTGCCAAATGTTGGCATGATAAAAATGTTGGATGCTGAAAGAGGGAAAAGCAGTTGGGTAGATACTTCTTCCAAAAGAATTCGTATGGATTTTAGTGATAAATATAAAAAAAGAGCAGAAAGATTAAAACAAGATTTTTTGCTTTGTGGAGTAGATCATATTAATATCAACACAGCTGAATCTTACATCAAACCACTTATAAACTTTTTTAAGCAAAGAGAAAATAGAAGATAATGAAGCGAATTCTTTTTATCATCTTATTAATATCAAGCGCTTTACTTTTTGCACAGAATCAAAGTTTGGACACTTCATTAATTAGAATTGGTGAGCAAACAAAAATCAGTATTAATTGCGACTTTGAAAAAAAGGAATCTTTTGTTTGGCCTAGCTTTAATGATACTTTAATTACTGGGATTGAAATTATTGAGAAAGGAGAAATTGACAGCTTGGAGAATGAAAGATTACTTACTATTTCACAAAATTTTATTATTACTGCTTTCGATAGTGGAACGTATTTTATTCCTCCAATTATTTTTAATGAAAATAAAAAAACAGAAGGATTAATACTGAATGTTCAAACCGTAGAATTAGCAGAAGATTCGCAATTAATGGATATCAAACCACCAATGGAAGCACCATACGGATGGAGTGATATATGGCCATGGCTTCTAGTAATCTTAATAATTACTTTAATTATCTACCTTCTTAAAAAGTATGTATTTACAAAAAAGAAAAAAGAAGTGAAAATTAAACCGAAAGTTGTCATTCCATCTGATATAATTGCTTTAAACGAATTAGCCATTCTAAAAGATAAAAAATTGTGGGAAAGCGGAAAATTAAAGCAGTATCATTCTGAAATTTCAGAAATTCTAAGAGCTTATTTAGAAGAGAGGTTTCAAATCTTAGCATTAGAATTACCTACATACGATATTTTGCAAAATTTGAAAAACAGAAATTTGCAAAAAGAAGATTTGATTATGTTAACTACCATTTTGCAAAGGGCTGATTTAGCAAAATATGCTAAAAGTAAACCCACAGATTCAGAGAATAATGAAAGTATGGATTTATCAGTTGATTTTGTAAAAAACACTAAAGAGAAGGAGGTTGTAAATGGCTAATATTGCATTTGTAAATCCTGAATATTTTTACCTTATGCTTCTTGTTCCTTTATTTATAATTTGGTATTTCTTTAGAAAACAAACAATACAATCCGATCTTTTATTTTCGGACACAACAGGTTTTGAGCAAGAAAAAACTCTTAAAAACAGATTAATTCATCTTCCTTTTATTTTGAAATTATTTTCTATTTCTCTACTTGTTTTTGCTTTAGCTAGACCACAATCTACTTCAAGTTGGGAAGATACCACCACAGAAGGAATTGACATTGTACTTTCCATGGATATTTCTGGGAGTATGTTAGCAGAAGATTTGAAACCAAATAGATTGGAGGCATCTAAAAATGTAGCGCTTGATTTTATATCAAAAAGAGTAAATGATAGAATTGGTTTAGTTGTTTTTAGTGGAGAAAGTTTTACCCAATGTCCTCTTACTACAGATCATAATGTACTTATCAATTTGTTTAAAGACATAAAAAGTGGCATGATAGCAGACGGAACTGCTATTGGAATGGGATTAGCAACAGCTGTGAATCGGTTAAAAGATAGCAAAGCCATTAGCAGAGTAATTATTTTACTTACAGACGGTGTGAATAATCAAGGTTTGGTGGCACCACTTACTGCTGCTGAAATTGCACAAAAATTCGGCATCCGTGTTTACACAATTGGTGTGGGAACGGAAGGTTATGCACCCTACCCTTTTCAAACTGCTTTTGGTATACAATACCAAGATGTTGAAGTACAAATAGATGAGAAAACCTTACAAGATATTGCTACCATCACAGACGGAAAATATTTCCGTGCTACCAATAACAGATCCTTAAAAGAAATTTATGAGGACATTAATAAGTTAGAAAAATCAAAGATTGAAACTACTGAATACCACAAAAGAAAAGAAGAATTTTTGCCTTTTGCTCTTTTAGCACTATTGTTTTTAACACTTTCTTTTCTGCTGAAAAGTACTTATCTAAAATCCATTCCTTAGAATGCTCAGATACGAAAACATAGAATATTTGAATCTGCTTTACGGACTAATTCCTCTGTTTTTACTAATGGTTTATTACAGTAAATGGAAAAGTAAAGCATTCAAAAGTTTTGGTGAGGGACTTGTAAAAAAAGGATTAATCCCTTTCTATTCAAAAAGTCGTGAGAATCTAAAATTCTTGCTTATCTTCCTGTGTATAACAAGCATGATTATTGGCATAAGCAACCCTCAAATTGGCACAAAAATGGAAGAAGTAAAAAGAGAAGGTGTTGATTTGATGATTGCATTGGATTTATCTAATAGTATGTTGGCAGAAGACATTAAACCTAACCGTCTGGAAAGAGCAAGACAAGCTATTTCTAGATTAATTGATAAATTAGAAGGCGATAGAATTGGTCTGATTGTTTTTGCAGGAGATGCTTATGTACAACTTCCAATTACTACTGATTATTCGGCAGCCAAATTATTTTTATCTACAGTAAACACCAATATTGTGCCAAGTCAAGGAACTGCTATTGGAAAAGCAATAGATCTAAGTATCCGTTCGTTTGATATGGAAAACGGTCAAAACAAAGCCATCATTATAATTACAGATGGTGAGAATCATGAGGATGATGCATTAGAGCAAGCAAAACTAGCAAATGAGAAAGATGTATTTGTACACACTTTGGGGATGGGATTAAGCAAAGGTGGTCCAATTCCTATATATAACAAATATGGGAATAATGCAGGTTACAGAAAAGACAAAGAAGGTAATACCATAATAAGTAAATTAAACGAACAAATGTTACAAGAGATTGCATCTGCCGGAAATGGCACTTATGTAAGAGCAAACAACACTCAGGCAGGCCTTTCCACTCTATTTTCTGAAATAAACAAAATGGAGAAAAAGGAAATTGGCACCATGGTTTTTACTGATTATAAAGATAGATTCCAACTCTTTTTATCCATTGCTCTCTTATTATTGTTTTTTGATTTAATTTTGCTTAGCAGAAAAAATAAATGGAATTATTAATATGAAA
>CAJWUS010000125.1 GCA_913047525.1 uncultured Flavobacteriales bacterium
ATTATATCAGATGGTATAACAACTCTAGGTTTAATCTTTTCTTCTTTTTTCTTTTTCGTAAACACATACTTTTTTAGAAGGTAGATAATTAAAGTAATTATAAGAATTCCTAAAAGCCATGGCCATATATCACTCCATCCGTATGGCACTTCCATTGGAGGTTTGATATCCATTAGTTGCGAATCTTCAGCTAATTCTACGGTTTGAACATTTAGTATTAATCCTTCTGTTTTTTTGTTATCATTAAAAATAATTGGTGGAATAAAATACGTTCCACTATCGAAAGCAGTAATAATAAAATTTTGTGAGATAGTAAGTAATTCTTCGTTCTCCAAGCTATCAATTTCTCCTTCATCAATAATTTCAATTCCAGTAATTAAAGTGTCATTAAAGCTGGGCCAAACAAAAGATTCCTTTTTTTCAAAGTTGCAATTAATACTGATTTTGGTTTGTTCACCAATTCTAATTAAAGAAGTATCCAAGCTTTGTTTCTGTGCAAAAAGCAAAGCACTTGAGAATAAAAAGATGACAAAAAGAATACGCTTCATTATCTTCTATTTTCTCTTTTCTTAAAGAAGTTTATAAGTGGTTTGATGTAAGATTCAGCTGTGTTGATATTGATATGATCTACTCCAGAAAGCAAAAAATCTTTTTTTAATCTTTCTGTTCTTTTTGTATATTTATCACCAAGATTCATACGAATTCTTTTAGAAGAAGTATCCACCCAACTACTTTTCCCGCTTTCAGCATCCAACATTTTTATCATACCAACATTTGGTAAATTTTTCTCCCTTTTGTCGTAGATTCTTACAGCTACAATATCATGTTTTTTGTTGGCAATCTGAAGTGGTTTTGTAAAATCATCATCCAAAAAATCAGATAGGACAAAACATACACTTCTTCTTTTAATGACAGAAGAAAAATACTCCAAAGCAGCAGAAATGTTGGTTCCATTATTTTTAGCTTCAAAAGCCAAAAGTTCTCTAATAATCCTTAAAATGTGTGATTTTCCTTTTTTTGGAGGAATAAATTTTTCAATAATATCAGTGAAGAAAATTACTCCAACTTTATCGTTATTTTGAATGGCAGAAAAAGCCAAAACAGCAGATAGTTCAGTAGCAATTTCCTTTTTTGTTTTTTGCTTAGTTCCAAACTTTCCCGATTTGCTAATATCTACAAGTAGCATAACAGTCATTTCTCTTTCTTCCTCAAAAATTTTTACAAAAGGACTATTGTATCGAGCTGTTACATTCCAATCAATAGTTCTTATGTCATCACCTAACTGATACTCTCTTACTTCAGAAAAAGTCATGCCTCTTCCTTTAAAAGCAGTATGGTATTCGCCCGCAAAGATATGGTTAGAAAGTCCTTTTGTTTTTATTTCAATCTTTCGGACTTTCTTTAATAATTCAGTTGTGTTCATTACGGAATCTCTACTGCATTCAGAATATCATTAATAATATCTTCTGTTGTAATATTCTCAGCTTCTGCTTCATAAGTGAGGCCGATTCTGTGTCGTAATACATCATTGCAAAGTGCACGTACATCTTCTGGAATAACATAACCTCTTCTTTTGATAAATGCATAGGCCTTGCTCGCCATTGCCAAATTGATACTTGCTCTTGGAGAGGCTCCAAAACTTATTAAGTCTTTTAGTTTTTCTAAACCATATCTCTCAGGATTTCTTGTCGCAAAAACAATATCAATAATGTACTGTTCAATTTTCTCATCCATATATACCTGTTTTACAATATTTCGAGCTTTGGTAATAGCGTCTTTACTTAGTACCTGATTAGCAGTTGGGAAGGTTTCTGCTAAATTGTTTCGTACAATTAATTTTTCCTCTTCCTTCTGAGGGTAATCCATTATCACTTTTAGCATAAATCGATCTACTTGTGCTTCAGGTAAAGGGTAAGTTCCTTCTTGTTCTACTGGATTTTGAGTTGCCATTACTAAAAAAGGCTCTTCCAATTTGAAGGTCTCACCTCCAATAGTCACCTGTCTTTCTTGCATTGCTTCTAATAGTGCAGATTGCACCTTTGCTGGTGCACGGTTAATTTCATCTGCTAAAATAAAGTTAGCGAATATAGGACCTCTCTTTACTGAGAACTTTTCATTCTTAGGACTATAAATCTGTGTACCTATCAAATCGGCAGGTAGCAAATCAGGAGTAAATTGTAATCGACTGAATTTTGCATCAATAGTTCTGGCAAGAGTGCTAATTGCAAGAGTTTTAGCAAGTCCAGGAACACCCTCTAGTAATATGTGTCCATTTGATAGTAGAGCAACCAAAAGGCGTTCACTCATTTCCTTTTGCCCTACAATTACTTTCCCTACTTCCAAAGTGAGCATATCTATAATAGCACTTTCCTTGTTAATCTTATCATTTAATTGTTTGATGTCTGTAGTTAATGTTTCTTCCATTGTTTAATTATATTTTTTAGAGCTGCAAATTTAATTCTTGTTCTAATAATTGCAAAGTGTAACGATATTTTTTTTTAATTAGTATTTTTTATAAAAATAAAGGTTTATTTTTCATACTAATTTCTATCTTATATATTTGCGAAATGCGATTTTTCATTGAGTTATCTTTTAATGGTAGCAATTACCATGGTTGGCAAATTCAGCCAAATGCAAATACCATTCAATCCGAGTTAAATAAAGCATTCTCTATCATTTTGAATAATACAATAAAAGTAGTTGGTGCTGGACGTACGGATGCTGGTGTACACGCAAAACAAATGTTTGCACATTTTGATTCTGAAGAAGAACTTGAAGTAGAGATATTGCTTTTAAAAGTAAATGGATTTTTACCGAATGATATTGTTATTCATAAGATTTTTAAAGTAGCTGAAGATGCTCATGCCCGTTTTAATGCTATAAGTCGAACTTATCAGTATTTCATCACAAACTATAAAAGTCTATTTAATAAAAATATTTATTTTCATTACAAGAAATTAGAGATTGACTCTATGAATTTAGCATGCAAACACCTTTTAGGAAAGCAAGATTTTACGTCTTTCTCAAAGTCACATACACAAACAAATACCAATAACTGTGAAGTAATGATGGCTAGTTGGGAGAAGAGAGAGAAGGAACTTGTTTTTACTATAAAAGCTGATAGATTCTTGCGTAATATGGTGCGTGCTATCGTAGGAACAATGCTTGAAGTAGGAGAGTCAAGAATTACTGCTAAAAAGGTAAAAGAAATAATAGTAAAGAAAGATAGAAGAAAGGCGGGCGTTTCGGTTCCCTCTCATGCCCTTTTTCTTACAAATATTGGGTATCCTAACTCTCTAATAATTAACAATTAAATGCCGACAACTAAGACTGGAGAAATATTAGATTATCAGCTGCTAAAAAGAGTGTTGAGATTTTCTGAGCCATATAAATCCAAGATGTGGCTTACTGCGATTTTTGCAATATTTTTGGCTTTTTTGGCTCCATTACGCCCCTTACTAATCAATTATGCTTTGGATACTTATGTTCTTATTCCTAATTTAGAGTTACTTTTACACACTACTATTTTAATGATAGTTATTTTAGCTATCGAGTCCATAGTACAGTTTTATTATATCTATTATGCTGCTTGGATTGGGCAACATGTAATTCAAGATTTAAGAGGTAAAATATACAAGCATATTGTAAGTCTTAAGCTCAGTTTTTTTGATAAAACCCCAATCGGCACAGTAGTTACGCGTACCAT
>CAJWUS010000126.1 GCA_913047525.1 uncultured Flavobacteriales bacterium
TCTGGCAATGGCTTGCTGATTATTATATGTGTAATATTGGTGAAGTGATGAATGCCGCTTTGCCTTCTTCTTTCAAATTAGCAAGTGAATCCAAGGTGATTATTCACCCAGATTTTGATGGTGATTTAGATTATTTAAAAAAGGATGAAATAAAGTTGATAAATGCTTTGTCGCACCAAGAAGAATTAAAAATTGATGAAGTTGCTAAACTCATAAATATTAAGTATGTTTTTTCATTTATAAATGAACTGATACGCAAAGAAGTTGTAATAATAAAAGAGGATTTGCATGATAAATATCAAGAGAAGAAAATTAGGATTGTAAAATTTATTGCAACAAATGAACTACTGAAAGATATCAAATTAACTATAAAACAGAACGCTTTTATTGATTCTTATTTACGACTAAAAGAACTGTATCCTAAAAAGCAATACAATATAGTTGAACTTCTGAAAAAAACTGGTTTTAGCAGAGGGATACTAAATACTTTAGTAAAAAAGCAAATTTTTACAATAGAAGAACAGAGTATTAGTAGATTGTTGAATGTCTCTACAAAACGAATTGAAGATAAAAGACTAGCAGACTTTCAGCAAAAAGCACTTTTGGAGATTAAAGGTTCTTTTAAGAAGAAAGATGTGTGCCTTTTGCATGGTGTTACCTCATCAGGAAAAACAGAACTCTATATAAAGTTAATTGAAGAACAATTAGAAAAAGGTAAACAAGTGCTGTATTTGTTACCTGAAATTGCGCTTACAACTCAAATTATTAACAGACTTAGAAAGCATTTTGGCAATAAAGTTGGGATTACGCATTCACATTTGAATAATGCTGAAAGACTAGAAGTATGGAAAGCAGTACAAGAAAAAGATAGTAATAATGTGCAATATCCTATTATGTTGGGGGCAAGGTCGTCACTTTTCCTTCCTTTTGATAATTTAGGATTAATTATTGTAGATGAGGAGCACGATCCATCATTTAAGCAACATCAACCAGCCCCAAGATATCATGCGCGTGATACTGCAATTTATTTAGCAAAACAGCATAGAGCAAAAGTTCTTTTAGGTTCTGCAACTCCTAGTGTGGAGAGCTATTTTAATGCTAAAAAAGATAAATATGCATTAGTTAAGATGCATACACGATTTGAAGATATTGCGCTCCCAAGAATCAAAACGATTGATATACGGAAAGCACATCTTAAGAAACAGATGACACATCAATTCGCTCCTGATTTGTTATCAGCAATTAGAGAAAATCTGGAGTTAGGAAAGCAAGTAATTCTGTTTCAGAATAGGAGAGGGTATTCCCCAATATTGAATTGTAACTCTTGTGCTTACACACCAAATTGTAAGCATTGTGATGTAAGTCTTACTTATCATAAATGGAACAATCATTTAAAATGCCACTATTGTGGATATATTGAGCAAGTGCCTGAGGTTTGCCCTTCTTGTTTATCTGAAGATTTTGAAGATAAAGGATTTGGAACTGAGCAAATAGAGGAGAGTTTAAAAGAACTTTTTCCTGAATTTATAAGTAAGCGAATGGATTATGATACTACTAGAAGAAAACATGCACATCAGCAGATAATCACAGATTTTGAACAGGGAAGAATTGATATTTTGGTAGGAACACAAATGGTTACTAAAGGGCTTGATTTTGATAATGTAGCTTTGGTGGGTGTGTTGAATGCAGATAATATGTTGCACTTTCCAGATTTTAGAGCTTATGAACGGGCTTTTCAGTTATTGATGCAAGTAGCAGGTAGGGCAGGGCGTAAAGGAGAACAAGGTAATGTTATGATACAAACTTATAATGAGGAAAATGAGATGTTTGCCTTATTAAAAGCCAATGATTATTTATCCTTTATCCAAAAGCAGCTTGAAGAACGTAAGACATTTAATTACCCACCATACAACCGCTTAATTGGGATTACTTTAAAACATAAAGATCAAAGAAAATTGGATGATGCAGCTTTGCAGTTAGTGGTACAGATGCATAAGAGTTTTGAAAACAGGGTGTTGGGGCCAGAATATCCTGTAATAGCAAGGATTAGAAATTATTACCATAAGAATGTACTGCTTAAAATTGAGCAAAAAGGTTCTGTTATTGAAGCAAAAAATATTCTTCAAACTATTATTAACAGCATGCAAAATCATTCTGATTTTAAATCGGTTCGTTTTATGATAGATGTTGATCCTTTTTAGACACAAACATCCCATATACTATCTTTTGGCGGGATAGCTACAATAGTAATTTCTTCTTTTTTTACTGGGTGTGTAAATGTTAATTTTTGAGCGAGTAAATGAATACTAGCATCCTTATTGCTTCTTTTGGCGCCATACTTTAAATCGCCTTTTATTATGCAACCAATATGGGCCAATTGCACTCTTATTTGGTGGTGCCTTCCAGTTTTTGGTTTTATCTCTAAATGGTAAAAGTTGTCTAACTTTTTAAGTAGTTTGTATTTCAAAACCGAATGTTTAGCACCATCATTTTTGGTAACATAGGATTTGTTTTGCTTTTGATTTTTCTGCAGATAACTCTCAAGTGTTCCTGAAGTATTAGGTGGAGCATTCTCCGCCACAGCCCAATAGGTTTTTTTTACTCCCTTATTACGAAATTTTTCGTTCATACGACTAAGTGCTTTTGATGTCCGAGCATATAATACAATACCTGAAGTAGGGCGATCCAACCTATGAATAGTTCCTAAAAATACTTCTCCTGGCTTTTTGTATTTTTTTTTAATGTAGGCTTTTACAAAATCAGATAGGGGAGTATCTCCTGTTTTATCTCCTTGTACTATATCTCCTGCTTTTTTGTTTATAGCTATGAGGTGGTTGTCTTCATACAATACTTCAAGCATTAGTATTGCTCTTTTTTGTTAGGAAAGTTTTTTGATTTAACATCCGTAACATAAGATTGAACCGCTTTAGTTATATCACCATAAAGGTTTAAGTATCTTCTTAAGAATCTTGGGTTAAACTCATGTGTCATACCTAGCATATCGTGTAATACTAGCACTTGGCCATCTACCCTATTCCCAGCACCAATTCCAATAACAGGAATACTGATGCTTTCTGCAACCTTTTTAGCTAATTGTGATGGAACTTTCTCTAGAACTATTCCAAAACATCCTGCTTCTTCTAAAAGTTTAGCATCTGATAAAACTTTCTCAGCTTCCATTTCTTCTTTTGCTCTTACGGTATAAGTTCCAAATTTGTAAATGGATTGTGGGGTTAGACCTAAGTGTCCCATTACAGGAATTCCGGCAGTCAGTATTCTTTCAATGGATCCAATTATCTCACTTCCTCCTTCTAGTTTTACAGAATGCCCGCCACTTTCCTTCATTATTTTTATGGCTGATGAAAGGGCTTCTAAGGAATTACCTTGGTAAGAACCAAAAGGCATATCAACAACTACCAAAGCTCTGTCAATTCCTCTTACAACTGAGGATGCATGATAAATCATCTGATCAAGGGTGATAGGTAATGTAGTTTCGTGTCCTGCCATCACATTGGATGCTGAATCGCCAACCAAGATAACATCAATTCCTGCACCATCAATAATTTTGGCAAGGGTATAATCGTAAGCTGTAAGCATGGAGATTTTTTCTCCATTTTGCTTCATTTCAGCTAAAGTGTTGGTGGTTACTTTTTTGTAATCTTTTTTTGCTACTGACATTATTCTACTAATAC
>CAJWUS010000127.1 GCA_913047525.1 uncultured Flavobacteriales bacterium
CTAATGAAGCACTGCAAGAAAAATTGAAACCAACGGCATTTGGAAGAAAAGTATCACAACTCTACATCGACCCCTTATCTGGAGTAATAATCAAAAATGCCTTAGAATCTGAAGTAGAGGCAAATCCTTTAGGATTATTACATACTATTGCAAGAACTCCCGATATTTATTCTCTTTACGTTAGAAAAAATGAAATGGAGACCTATCTTACACACCTAATGCAAATGGAAGGAGACCTGATGTTACCCCCTCCTGTAGAACGCATGGAACTAGAATTTTACTTGTGGGACCTAAAAACTGCATTATTGCTAATGGATTGGATTGAAGAAACACCTGAAGAACATTTATTGAAAAGATACTCTACAACTCCTGGAGACATACGTGCTAAAGTTGAAACTGCAGAATGGATATTGTATGCTATGGGAGAATTAGCTGAACTAATAGCCCCTTCACACACTAAAATGATTACTGAATTACAAATCAGAGTGAGCAATGGTGTACGTAAAGAATTATTACCTCTCTTAGAAATTAACTCTGTAGGAAGGGTAAGGGCAAGATCATTATTCAATGCGGGATTTACAAGTCAAGGATCCATAAGAGACGCAAAACCCTCTGATTTGAGCAATATACCTGGAATTGGATCGAGGCTGGCCGATAAGTTGGCTGGTCGAAAAGAACCTGAACAAATTCGTTTTGAGTTAGGCTAATTAATGGTCCTCCTATGGTATTGAAATGGTAAGGTTTGTTAAAGACCAGCCAGACGCATACATCTACAGCAGTTTTGGAGCTCGCATATTCATAGGAGGGCTGCTTATGTCTTTACTTTACATTACAATAGGTATTATTGTTTATATGTATGCAGACATCATTCTATCATGGTATACTAAACTATTCGGGATTCCAGATGTACCTCTAATTGGACCCCTCATGGATAGTATATTGTTCGTTACTGTTATGTTTTTACCATTAGTTAGTATCACTGTAGTTATTTCTAGATTTATTTTAAGGAGAACATATAAGAAGTTAGAACAATTAGAAATTAATAGTAAAACTCCACAATTTCTACTTTCTTTAGCTAGATTCTTCTTTATTGGATGCGCTATAGCAACGTTTGCACCTTTAGCCATGGTTGCTGAAAGTGCTATGAATATGGAAATACCAGCCTCCTCAATAAGCTACTTTCAATCAAGTTTCATGTCCATCTTTTTTACTCTACTAGGGATTCAATTATTTTTGACCATGATATCGCCTATTGTTCAATTATATGGAAGGACAAAAAGTAGAGGCCTACTCTTAGCCGGGTTTTTGGCATTTATTGTAAGTTCGAGTTTGATATACATGGCAAATGGACAGTGGAATATTTCTATTTTTAATCTTGCAACAAGCGAATTCAAATCTTCTTTTGGAACTGTAATGATTATTTGCGGAATTTGTATTTTTTTATGCTTCTGGCTTGTATCAAAAGATGCAAAGTCAATACTCCGTTACCAAAAAATGCATTTTACTATGAAATTGGGTGAGTAATGGAATCTTGGGCTGAAAAATATAGACCAAAAAATCTCTCCGAAATTATTGGTAATACAAAAACAATAACGGAGCTGAAGAATTGGGCTGCCTCATGGGGTGGTAAAATGACCAAAAAAGGTGTTATTCTTTCAGGACCGCCAGGTTGTGGGAAGACATCTGCTGCAATTGCACTAGCGAATGATATGAATTGGGAAATTATTGAATTGAATGCTTCTGATGCAAGATCTGGAAATGTAATCGAGGGGACTGCACTAAGAGCCGGACTATTCCAAACATTTGGAGAGAAGGGTATTTCTGAAAGAAATTTGATATTGCTAGATGAAGCTGATAATTTGTATGAAAGGGCCCAGCAATCAAAAACCAAAACAAAGAACTACAGCGATAGAGGCGGAAAGAAAGCCATTTCTAAAACATTAGAACAAACTAAGCAACCTGTAATAATTACTGTAAATGACCTTTATAATCTTACAAAAGGAACTGGAGCCAAAATCAAAAGATTGGCACTTACACTAAAATTTCAAAGGCCTTCGGCTGTTTCAGTAGTCATGGTTCTGAACAAAGTTTGTGAAAAAGAAAATTTGAAAATTGAACAAGAGACAATCAAAATAATGGCTGAAAACGCTAAAGGAGATTTAAGAGGCGCAATAAACGATCTCCAATCTTTATCTGAAGGAAATTCCAGAATAACTAATGATGATTTGGAAAAATTAGGTTCAAGAGATAGAGAAACTGAAATGTTCGATGCCCTTAGCGTTATTTTTAACAGTGATAACTATGAAGATCCTCGAACTGCTATTTTTGATTTGAATGAACAACCAAGAGATGTTGCAACGTGGATTAGTGATAATATACCTATAATTTACAAGCATCCTAGTGATATTGAAAGGGCATATGACAAAGTTGCATACGCTGATTTGCTACTAGCCCGTGTTATCAAAACACAAAATTATGGACTTTGGGGGTATGCTTCCGAATTGATGTCTAGTGGAGTCGCACTGTCAAAATCGCACCCGACAAGTGGAAGAAGACTTCAATTTCCCTCATGGATTAGAAAAATGGGTGCAAGCCGTTTTCAAAGAGGTTATAGAAATTCTTTGGCAAAAAAAATTGGGAAAGCAACACATCAATCTATCAAAGAATCAAAAATGGAACAATTAGCTGTACTTTCGATAATTTGTAGAAGTGATAGGAAAGAAGCTGCAAGGATAACTGGAAAACTGGAATTAGATGAAAATGAGCTAGCTATTCTAATGGGCATTTCTAAAAAAGAGAAAATAATATTAGAGATTATTGAAAAGTCACAGGAATATAGACAAGAAAGAGAGGTAGTAACTCTTGATTATAGACCACAAATAGATGAAAATAAAGAAGAACCAAAGAAAATAACTCCAAAAGCAGATAGCAAACAAAAAAGTCTATTCGAATTCTAAAGGTAGCTTTTGTTGATCTGATATTCCTAATCGACTAGCTGAAACTCCCATTAAACGTATTGACTTTCCCGGTTCCCAATTTTCATACAATAAGTTTTTTGCAACTTTAAAAATATCTTTGGATTTGTGAATCCCGCCGGAAACTGTCTTTTGTCTTGTTATAGTTTCAAAACTAGGCCAGCGTAATTTAATCGCAATTGTCCGAGCCGAGCGTCCAACTTTATCCAAACAATCTGAAACTTCAGAACAAAGCTTTCCCAATTCATTCTCAACAGTATCGGCATCTGAAATGTCTTTTTCGAAAGTAGTATCTGTCCCTTGTTGCTTAGGAATCCAAGGTGAAGAATCAACAGGTCTATTGTCTATTCCCTTTGCTTTATTCTTTAAATTAACAGAATGCTGTCCAAAAACGGGAAGTAATTTTTGAATATCTATAGAAACGAGATCCGAACAGGTGTCAATTTCTAATTCATTCAGTAAAGTTGTCGTTTTAGGACCAACTCCATATAATCTTTCTATTTTAAGTGGAGATAAAAATTTGGATTCTGTACCTGGCAAAATAACTGTAAAACCTTCAGGTTTATCAAAATCAGAAGCTATCTTAGCTACTAATTTAGATGTAGCTAAACCTAATGATGCGGGTAATTTAGTCTCCTTTTTAATCCGTCTAAGAATGCTCTTAGCTAAGGCTGGTGGATTTTTTTGAGGAGTTATATCAACAAAAG
>CAJWUS010000128.1 GCA_913047525.1 uncultured Flavobacteriales bacterium
TATCACAGCAACATCCATACTACGATATGCTATTTTTCCAGCTGGACTCATATCTTTGAGGACAGTCAATGCATTACTTGTTAGGCTTTTCAATATCTCAAATCTTTTTGTATCAAATTCAATTTCGCCAGATGCCGATACATTTTCACCTATAGCCTCTGAAATTAAGTTGGACAAATCCAATTCACCGTCTTTTTCTTTTTCCCGGAACCAAAGGGCAAATCCTGATAGAAAACTAATTTCATTATTAATCCATTCTCCAACAGTTCTCACTTCTAGATCTCTTTTTACTATATTGTCTTCAGACCAATATTTCAGAACGTGTTCAGCTAATTTTTCTTCAATTACATTTGTAAGTTCATCAATCTCTTTATTCCTGAGACTCACCTTTTCAGATATGTTTTTAGAAATCCAATTATATTTACAATGAATTATTAATTCATCGGTATTTTCTTTCCCAAAAAAGTTTTCTGAACCTGGTGTTGATATCAATTCAGCTATTTTTTCAATATCTAAATTCGATCTTTTTTTAGCCTCTAAAACAGTATACTTATCACCTATTAGTGAAAAAAATAATTTTCCTAAATCACCATCGCCGGGTTCTTTCAAGAGACTACCCTACTTCCTCTAGGTTTTCCATTTAAGAAATCATCCAAATGGTCTAAATTTGTTATCCAAGTTTCGCTATGTTTAGCCATTTCCATTGCACATTCTATTTTTCCAATCAAACCGCCAGTAACATCGGTGGTAATTTCAGTTGTATTTTTTTCTTTTAGCTTTTTTAAGGTTTGTAATGTTACTTCTGGAATAATATGTGAGTCCTTATCAGTCGGATATCTATCAAAGACCCCAGGAAAATCCATTACAAAAATGGACATTCTAGGTTTGTAATGTTTTACTAGTTCTTCCATAATAACGTCCCCACTCAGTATACAGATTCCTTGTAAATTATCTTCTGTAACATCTCCAAATGTGACGGGTATTTTCCCGGTTTTCAGACTTTCATCAAATTTTTTGGTTGGAATATTTTCGATATTTTTAGGGCCATTGGTTTTTATTGTTTTTGAAGGGATAATAGTTTTTGTTTTTATATTTTTTTCGTTTAGAAAATTACATAGGATTTTGTTTAGTTCCAATACTTGTTTTCGTGTTTCTTCTATTGCCTTCTTTTGTTTTGGATTGTTATTTAATCCGTTAGCCAAATCAAATTTTTTAGCTATAGGGTGCCCAAAAGAGCCTGCACCGTGTACAATTATAAATTGATGAGAATGTTTGCTTAATATATTTCCAATACGCTTTAGGTTATCTTGATTAATAGTAGGTATTTCCTTTTTTTTGTCAGTTATTACAGAACCTCCAAATTTCAGGATAATCATTTCTCTTTTCATACTTCTTCTTATGACTATAGCTACCCTGTCTAAAAGATACAGTGCCTTGCTAAATAGCAAGTTCTTTGGCAATTTGTGCACAATAAAATTCGTCTTGCGTTGTTTGGTGCATTATGTTACAATATAACTGCAGGATTATCATTTGCAATAGTAAGATTACAGGCTAATGCTTTAGGTGATTTTAGGACATTGGGTTTGGTTGTTGGTCTGCCCAATTTTGCTCTTGTTGCCGGATCTACTTTTTGGGGAGTTATTGCAGATAGGTGGAAGAATAGAAGATTTGTAGTAGTTCTTTGTTCAATTATTTCAGCATTATTATACATACCTTTACCGTGGTTAGGGCCAATAAACTTGGTAATAGTGAGAACCATCCAATCCTTCTTTTTAGGTGGTATGGTTCAGATGGCTACTTTATTTTCCGAAATTAATCCAAAGGCTAGAGCTACACTTATGGGATGGTTAGAGTCTGCATTAGGATTTGGTTGGGGTGCAGGAGCTTTTCTAGGGGGTATTCTGATAGTTTCTACAGAGTATGGTTCTGCTAATCCTTCAGTTATCTTTTCTTTCCTTTTAGCGGCATCCTTAGGCATTTTTGCTACAGTTGGATGTATGGGCGTTACAGAGCGTTCCGTTGTAAGAGAGGACATTGACATAGATTTTGCACCTTATTTCTGGAAATTGTCAAGATTATTTACTACAACATTCATTTTGTTTATGGGGTATATGTTTTTCCTAAGTTTTTCTCCAATATATCTGACCGAGGTGGCAGGTTCAAGCTTTGGAATGGGCATTATAGTCCTGCTTAGTGGAGTAGTACATGCTTTGGTAGCACCTTATGCTGGAAAATTAGTTGATACATATCCAAGAGAATTTGCTATCCGAATATCGTGTACTTTTGTTTTTATTTCTATGATTACTTATTCTTTCACTCAGAATATATATTTGATAACTTTGGCCTTTGTACTTCCAATATACATGACCTATTTTTTGGGAGCTCGTTCGATAGTAGCAGACACAGTACCTTATCAATTAAGGGCTAGAACAATGGGCTTATTGTCTTCATTTAGTCTATTGGGTAGTGGTTTTGGGAGTATTTTGGTTGGTGAATTACTAATTCATTTTGAATATCAGAGTGTTTTTCGCATTGGAGCGATAATAGCTTTGTTTTCTATTATAACCGGATGGAAAAAACACTAATGTTTTAGTTTGATTGTATAGATATACCTTTTTCTTTTAGATAATCTAAAACAAAATGATAGTTGGATTCAATTTGGCCTAATTTTTCAGGACACTGGATACCATTTCCACTTATTTTTTTATTAACTAATAATTTTGTGAAGGCACAAGCCGTCAAACCAGTCGTTCTTGACATACTACTCCAACCATTTGTTCTTTCGTCATAAACGGTATATGCAATATCTTTCCCTGTTTTCGTTTTTGCAAGTATAATCATAAAAGTGAATTCATCTTCATTATCTAATTTCCATTCCTTGAATAATTTCATACACGTTCTTTCTTTTTTGGTTATCTTCTTATTTTTATATTGAATAATATCGTTAGAGAATTTTCCATCTTTTATCAGTTTTTTTATTAAATCTGCATGCCCTGGATACCGTATCGTATACTCGGACAGATTGGGGATGCTTGATATTTTTTGATCAGAATTTAATAAAGTTCTTAATCCATCTGTTAGAAATGCTTCTAATTTACCGATGTTTTCGACTTCAAAGTTTTGGATATCTGTAAGCGCCTCTTTTACTAGTATTTCACCATTAACTTTTATTCTTACAGGTCTTGTGTATTCTTCAATGACATCTATTGGTGAAAAAGGAGCTTTATAGTTCCAGGGTGGGTTCTTTTTCTTAGGCAGACCACCAACCATTATTTTTATTTCTTTTATATCATTATTAGCAACTATATTGCCGATTATCAGATTACTTAGGCCAGGGGCTACTCCTGCGTCAGGAACTACAATACAATTTTTGGTTTGTGCCATTCTAGAAAGATCTAGGCAATTTTCAGGCATGAATGAGATATCTATACATGAGACTTCTTTGTCGATAAGTGTTTCTAGTATTTTGAATCCCATGAAACCAGGCAGACAATTGATTGCGATATTATAGTTTAATATTTCTAGGGTGAATTCTTCACTATTCACATCCATAATTTTTGATTTAACCCCTTCTAGATTCCGAGGTTCATTATCAATCACAGTAATATGATAGTCTTTAGACAATTCAGTTGCAATAAGGGAACCAACCATGCCCCCTCCTAGA
>CAJWUS010000129.1 GCA_913047525.1 uncultured Flavobacteriales bacterium
CATGCGGAAAACAATTTTGATTTAGATACAATTAATAATTCAGATATGAACTTTGCTTATGATGCTATGTTTGGTGCTGGCATGAATGCTGTAAAGCGTTTGTTACCAAATGCTACATTGTTGCATTGTGATGATAATCCTGGGTTTTTAGGAACTGCACCTGAACCAATCCACAGAAACTTACAAGAGTTTTCTGATTTAATACGTGATAATAATCTGGACTGTGGTTTAGCAACAGATGGTGATGCGGATAGAATTGGCCTTTATGATAGTGAAGGAAACTTTGTGGATTCGCATCATATTATTTTGCTGCTGATTCATTATATGGTAAAATATAAAGGTATGACTGGGAAAGTGGTTACTGCATTTTCATGCTCAGTAAAAGTGGAGCAAATGTGTAAACATTATGGTTTGGAGCAAGAAACAGTACAAATTGGTTTTAAGCATATTTCAGGAAAAATGATAACGGAAGATGTGCTTTTAGGAGGGGAGGAATCAGGGGGAATCGCAACAACTGGTCATATTCCTGAAAGAGATGGAATTTGGATGGGCTTAATTTTGTTTGAATTTATGGCTAAATCCGGTAAATCATTGGAAGATTTGATTGCTGAGGTGTATGCAATTGTTGGGTCTTTTGCTTTTGAGCGTATCGATTTGCATATTGATAATGATACTAAGCATTCTATTATTGAAGATTGTAAAGGAGGAAGATTCACTCAATTTGGAAAATACAAAGTAGAAAAAGTAGAAACTACTGATGGCTTTAAATTCTTTTTTGATGCTGACACTTGGCTGATGATTCGTCCTTCTGGTACTGAGCCAGTTTTAAGGACTTATGCAGAAGCTGCAACTCAGGAAAAAGTGTTTGATATTTTAGCTGATTGTAAAGCGACTATCTTGTAAATGAAACATCTGTTTCTGATATTATTTATTTTCTTTGGTCTTCAAGTAAATTCACAAGGGTTGCAGTCAGAACCTAATCTCGATAAAAAGAAAAAAAACATTCTTTTGATTTCTGAAGCAAGTACATATACTATTGCTTTGGTTGGTTTGAATCAATTATGGTATGCTGATTATCCAAGGCAAAGTTTCCGATTTAAAAATGATAATAGCAACTGGTTACAAATGGATAAAATGGGGCATACTGCTGTCTCTTATTATTCTGGGGTAGTTGGAATTAAAGCTTATCAGTGGGCAGGATTTAGTAGAAAAAAAGCCATTTGGTATGGAGGTATGACAGGTTCATTTTTTTTAACCATTATTGAGGTATTAGATGGTTTTTCTTATGGGTGGGGAGCATCAACTGGTGATTTGATTGCTAATACAACTGGCTCGCTTTTAGCAATCGGGCAAGCACTAAAATGGAACGAACAAAGAATACAGGTAAAATATAGTTACAAGCCATCACAATGGGCAGATATGAATCCTGAAAAATTGGGCAATAACCATTTGGAAAGGGCTTTGAAAGATTATAACGGACAGACTTATTGGCTTTCATTTAATATGAAGTCATTATTACAAATAGGTAATGAGAATTTTCCTAATTGGCTAAGCCTATCGCTTGGGCATAGCGGAAATGGAATGATTTCTGCAAAGCAGAATTCTGCTTTGCAGAAAGAAAATCAGCTACAAAGAAAAAGACAATTCTTACTATCGTTAGATATAGATTTAAATAAAATTAAAACAAAAAATAAAACCTTAAATAGCGTATTACACACTTTCGGTTTTTTGAAATTTCCTGCACCAGCAGTTGAACTAAAAAAAGGAGAATTGTATTTTCATCCTATTTACTACTAATGAGCCATAATTTCAAAACAGGCGATAGAGTGCTTTTTATCAATGAAAATGACAAAGGCACAATTTTGATGTTTATTGGAAATACAAAAGTAAAACTACTCAATAGTGATGGATTTGAAGAGATGGTTGCAATAAATAAAATTATTCCTTTTCCAACAGATACTCATGATAAAGGTGCTTATGAAAATTATGATTTTGCTAAGGATAATATGGAGAATGCTTCTTTTTCTGACTCCAGTAAATTCAAGCAATTTTCTTTGGATGAAAAAAATAATTTGGAGTATAAGGCCGATTTGCATATTGAAAATTTGATTGAGCATTTTCATCATTTAGAAAATTTTGAGATTATCCAAATTCAAAAAAACAGATGTGAAGATTGTATTGCTTTTGCAAAAGAAAAGGGAACTCCTAGATTAAAAATCGTGCATGGAGTAGGGCAGGGGGTCTTAAAATCTGAAATCCATTCTTTATTAAAAAGGTACGGTTTACAATTTTCGGATGAGTACGGATTTACGGAAGTAATAATTTCTTAAGTTTGCTGATTATGAAAAGGATCCTCTTTTTTTGTTGCTTACTTTTTAGTTTTTTTGCTTTCTCTCAAGGTACCGCTTTTATTTATGGTGGAGGGAATTTGTGTGACAACGCAGGGACAATTGATGTAGAAATCAGTCTGACAGGAACTGCTCCTTGGAATATTGTTTATGCTATTGATGGGGTGAATCAGCCCTTTTTTCCAACTACTACTAATCCGCATATTATTCCAACAAAAACAGGAGGTGTTTATACGGTAGTTTCCGTTTCTGATGCCATTGGTGTTGGCACAACAAGCGGAAGCGCAACAGTTACAATTTTACAAGCACCAAGCGCTCAATTTACAATAGAAGAGGATACACTTTCTTTTATTTATCCTTCTACACAATTTCATGATAAAACCATAGGCGCTATTGCTTGGAACTGGAATTTTGGGGATAATACAGCAATAGATAATTCACAAAATCCTGTACATACTTTCGATTCTATTGTTGGGGTTTATAAAGTTACTTTAATTGCAAGCGATATTAATAATTGTTCTGATACTACTTTTCATCAACTTTGGGTGAATGATGAATACTATATTTATATTCCTAGCAGTTTTACCCCTGACTGGGATGGCTTGAATGACAAACTTTGCCTTTATTATAATGCCATTAGAGAATCAACTTTTGTATTTAAGGTATATAATTTAAGAGGTGATGTGGTATTTTATACAGATAATATAGAGGAGATGGTGTGTGATAATTTTAGTAAAAATGGTTGGGATGGCACGCACAACAAATCTGGCAAGGAATTACCAATTGGAAATTATGTGTATGAAGTTTATTTCCAGGATTCTGAGGGCTGGAAACATCACGATTATAGTTTTCTGCATCTTATAAGATAACAATTAATAGTATTAATGTAATAGGCAAACAATTAATTACAGAAGACTTAAAGCAGTTTAATAGAAGTATATACCAAAGATATTGATTTAACTGATAAAGCAAAAGGAATTTACTTCCTTGAGATTGAAACAGAGGATGGGGTAATTAATAAGAAGTTGGTGTTGCAGTAAACTCTTAAACATTAAATAAAGAAGCCGAGCAAATGCTCGGTTTTTTTATTTTTTTAAACTCTCTTCTCTCTCAATAATCTTTACTATTTGTTTGTCGTTTATTCGCTTGGCCATTATTTCTTTATCTTTATTCAAAAGATAAATAACAGGAGTGGAGTGAATATCGTATTGCTCTCTCCAATTGCTTGTAGCCACAGGATTTCCTTCTTCATCAAACTGAATATCACCAACATTTATCCAATTTCCAACATCAAACT
>CAJWUS010000130.1 GCA_913047525.1 uncultured Flavobacteriales bacterium
ACACTTTCAGTATTTGGATTATGTATTTTTTAATGACTTATATCTGTTTTTTTAGTATGTATGAAACTTCTCATTTAGGGATCTCTGATGGCCTGTTCCTTTTAATCATTGGCGGAATAGGGATGATAATTCCGACTCCTGGAGGTATTGGCTCTTATCATGCAATTGTCATGATTGGCTTAGTAGTGTTAGGGGTTGGATTTATCGATTTACGTTCACAATCAGCAGATTATAATCCGGCATTAGTTTTTCCTACTATCGTGCATGTTGCACAAACTTTAGTTGCTATAATTATGGGCTCAGGGGCTTTAATTATTTTATTTTTATCCAAAAAGAACCCAAATGAATCATCTTAATTCAATTCAAAATAAAATCTTTACTCTCCCTAATTTAAAAATACAAATAAAACAATGGAAGTCGACAAAGAATAAAATTGTTTTTACCAATGGTTGTTTTGATATTTTACACAAAGGACACATTGAAGTTTTGGTAAAAACTGCTGATTTAGGAGATAAACTAATAATTGGTCTAAATTCGGACGATTCTGTAAAACTCTTAAAGGGGGAATCCCGTCCTATAAATGATGAAGGCTCACGAGCAATTTTACTCTCAGCTCTTAGCTTTGTTGATGCTGTAATTTTGTTTTCAGAAGAAACTCCTCATAATCTTATTTCAGAAATAATTCCTGATATTTTAGCAAAAGGAGGGGATTATAATATAACTGAAATTGTAGGGCATAAATTGGTGCAAAAAAATGGAGGGAAGGTAATTATAATACCGTTTATTGAAGGTTACTCAAGCACAGAAATTATTGATAAAATAAAAAATGGGTAAAAAAGTTCAATCTGCATTTTTTTGCCAAAGTTGTGGTACGCAATCACCAAAATGGCTAGGGAAATGCCCGTCTTGTAATGAATGGAACACATTTGTGGAGGAAGTTATTAATAAAGAAGAAAGTGCAAAAAGTTGGAATAGTAAAAAAGAAAGAGCAAACAAACCATCACTTATTTCAGCTATTAATTTTTCAGATGAAAAACGCTTATTGACTCCTGATAATGAATTAAATAGAGTTTTGGGTGGGGGGATTGTTCCTGGCTCACTCATTCTTTTGGGAGGGGACCCAGGAATAGGGAAATCTACTTTGCTTTTGCAATTGGCTTTACAAATGCAAATGAAAAAAATGCTTTATGTATCTGGAGAAGAAAGTGAAAGACAAATAAAAATGCGAGCTGACAGAATAAAAGAAAATTCAGAAAATTGTTTTATTCTTTGTGAAACCTCTACCCAAAACATCTTTCAACAAATTGAACAACTACAACCTCAGGTTTTGATAGTAGATTCTATACAAACTTTGCATACCGCTCTGATTGACTCTACTCCTGGGAGTGTTTCTCAAATTAGGGCTTGTACAGGTGAGCTTTTAAAGTTTGCTAAAGAAACAGAGACTACTGTATTTTTAATTGGACACATTACTAAAGACGGTTCTTTAGCTGGGCCAAAAATATTGGAACATATGGTAGACACGGTTTTACAGTTTGAAGGAGACAGAAATCATGTGTATCGCATTCTCAGAACCATTAAAAATCGTTTTGGATCTGCTTCTGAATTGGGGGTTTATCAGATGGGACAAGATGGGTTAAGACAGGTAAGCAATCCTTCTGAAATTCTGATCTCAGAAAGAGATGAGCCTACCAGTGGAGTGGCCATTTCAGCTACTATTGAGGGTGTTAGACCTTTGCTAATTGAAATTCAATCCTTGGTAAGCTCTGCAGTTTATGGCACTCCTCAAAGATCAGCCACGGGCTATGACGGGAAGCGACTTAATATGTTACTTGCCGTTTTGGAGAAAAAATGCGGTTTTCGATTAGGAGCAAAAGATGTGTTTTTGAACATTACAGGTGGAATAAAAATTGATGATACAGCAAACGATTTGTCAATTATTTGCTCTGTACTTTCTTCAGATCAGGATATTCCTTTAGATATGGGTATTTGTTTTGCAGCTGAAATTGGTTTGTCGGGCGAATTGCGTGCAGTAAATCGAATGGAAGAAAGAATTTTAGAAGCAGAAAAATTGGGTTATAAACAAATTATTATTTCTAAACATAGTAAAATTAGCAAAAAAGATTTCAGAATAAGCATTAAACAGTGTAGAAAAATTGAAGAAGTTTTTGCTTTATTCTTCTAGTAGATCGAACAAATCATCTAGATTAGGAGCTAAGATAATTTCAATTCTTCTATTGGCTGCTCTACCTTCTGAGGTAGTGTTACTTTTAAAAGACATGTGTTTGCCCCTTCCTGCTGCAGTAAGTTGAGTGGGGTTCAAATTAGGATTATTTATTAGAACTTTTACTACAGCTGTAGCTCTGAGTACAGATAAATCCCAATTATCTTTTACAATCCCTTTAGTAATAGGAATGCTATCGGTATGTCCTTCCACTAAAATTTCTAAATCTTTTTGATCAGCAAGTGCATCTGAAAGTTTGTTTAAAGCAGAAATTCCTTCTTCTCCCACCTGATATTTCCCTGAAGCAAAAAGTAAATCTTCCTCTAAAGAAACATATACTTTTCCATTTTTTTGCACTACAGTAAGCCCTTCTCCCTCCAACCCGATTAAGGCTTTGGAGATTCTTGTTTTTAAAGCAGTCACTATAGAATCTTTTTTATTAATGATGAATTCCAATTCGGCTACTCTGGCTGAACGCATTTCTAATTCTTGCTGAGCTTTTTCAAGCGCTTGCTGTTTTTCAGCTAGCGAATTGGAAAGCTTGTTTAGCTCGTCTTCTTTTGCTAAAAGATTATTTTGCGCTTTTTCCAACTGGGTTAAAAGAGCTTTGGTTTCTTTGGCTTTTTCAGCCATAGTTCTACTATTTTTACTAGCCAAGAGATCGTAAGTTTTGCTTAACTCATTATAGGAATTTTGCAATTGACTTAATGCTTTCCCATTTTGCACGGAATCATTTTGCATAATATTCATTTGTTTTCTTATACTAGCTATCAACTCTTCCTGTTCTTCTATTTTTTCATTAAGTTCAATGATTTTTTTATCCTTTTTTACTATTTGTATTTTTGCTTTGTCATATTCTGCATGTAATACATTATGTATTTTTGGCGTTACACAGGAAGATATTGCAATTACTAGTGTACTTAAGCTTAAAAATAATTTTTGCATAATTTCATTTGTTTTTCAGGGTAATCAAAATTACAAATACACAGATGATTCCTTAGCACAAAGCTATTTACTTATTAACACAGTGCTGAGGAAATATTAGAAATTTAATTTAACCAAAACAGGACAATGATCGGAATGAATAGCTTGATTAAGTATTGCCGAACGAGACAAATAGGGTAATAAATTTTCACTTATCATATTATAGTCAATTCTCCAACCTAAATTTTTAGCCCTTGCATTTGCTCTATAACTCCACCAAGAATAGTTGTGTGGTTCAGGGTTTAAAGCGCGAAAACTATCTACAAATCCATTTGCTATAAACTTACTTATCCACTCTCTTTCTTCTGGTAAAAACCCAGATGTGTTTTTATTTCTTTGAGGGTTGTGTATGTCAACAGCTTTGTGACAGATATTATAATCTCCTGAAATAATCAAATTTGGTAATGTTTTT
>CAJWUS010000131.1 GCA_913047525.1 uncultured Flavobacteriales bacterium
AATAAGGCATTACATCTTTCACTGGTCCGTAAGGAACATATTTAGCAATATTATACCCTTTCTTAGCTAAATTATAAGAAACATGATCACTCATGCCAAGTAGTTGCGAAAAGATAATTCGCTCATCATTTTTATCAATATTATATTTGTCAAAAAGATCAATTAAGTATTCAGAGCTTTTTTCATTATGTGTTCCACTACAGAAGGAGATTCTATCCAAATGTTCTACGCAAAATTTTTGGGCTAAATTGTAATCTTTATCGGTATCTTCTTTTTGTGTGTACACTGGACAGTTGTAATCTAGTTTCTGTGCCCTTTCTATTTCTTGCTCATGATAGGCACCTCTCACTAATTTTAGACCAATGTAGTAGTTGTTATTCTGCGCATCTGCATATATTTCTTTTAAGTAAACCAATCGGTCATTTCTATACATTTGTAATGTATTAAAAATAAAGGCTTTTTCTTTATTGAACTTTCGCATCATTTTTAAAACTATTTCATCAATTGCTTTCTGGATCCAACTCTCTTCTGCATCAATAAATAGAGGTACTTTGTTGTTATAAGTTGCTTCACAAATTTCTTTTATTCTATCTTCTAAATCTTCTTTTACCTTCTTCTCAGCGACATTTAATTCTGATTTGGCACTTATTTTTTCTAAAAGTTGAAAAGGAGCAACAGCAGTTGGTTTAAATACGGCAAAAGGAATGCTTTTCTCGGCTTTAGCTTTAGTTATTGTTGCAATGATTTCATTTTTTGCTCCATTTAAATCCTCTTCTGCTTCCATCCCTTCTGCTGAAAAATCTAAGATAGTCCCTATTTTAGATTGCCATAATTTTTCAATAGTTTCTTGACTGTTTTTAATGGTAGTGCCACCACAAAATTGTTTGTAGACAGTTGCTTTTATTAACCCCTTTATCGGTAGACCAATTCCAATAGAAACTTTCATAAAGAAAGTTAGAATCTTGGTAACAAATGGGTTGCTAATTATTTTAAACAAAAAGTATGCTCTTTTTAAATCTCTATCTGATTTGTCAGCATAAGCGACTTTCATATCATCAAATAAACTCATCTGAAATTATTTTTTACAAACCTAAAATATTTGTTTGTAAATTAATGATTAATGTAGCAATTTTCTACATAGCATTAAGCCATCTCTAATAGGAAGAAGTATATTTTCTACTCTGTTATCTTCATGTATTCTTTGATTAAAAGTTCTTAGAGCTTGCGTTTCTTTACCTTCTTCATTAGAATCTAAGATTTTGCCGCTCCAGAGTACATTATCTGCAATAATATAACCGCCAAGAGTTAATTTCTCCATCACCAAATCATAATAATTGTAATAATTTTCTTTGTCAGCATCAATAAAAACAAGTTGAAACTCAGTATCTATTCTTGGTATTATCTCTAAAGCATCCCCATTGTGTTGTATAATATTTTGATTATACTCTGATTGTTTAAAATATTTTCTTGCGAATTTGCAAACCTCTTCATTCGAATCAATGGTGTGGAGTCTTCCATTTTTTGTAATTCCCTCCGCCATGCAAAGTGCAGAATAACCAGTATAAGTGCCAATTTCTAATATATTATTTGGTGCAATCATTTTGCTAAACATACTTAGGACTCTCCCTTGTAAATGTCCAGAAAGCATTCGTGGAGTCATTACTTTTGCCCAAGTTTCTCGGTTTAATTTTGCCAGCAAATCAGATTCGTTTTGCGTATAACTTAAAGCATAATCTGCTATTTCTTTTGGTAAGAAATCCATATTTTTTGGTATAAAAAAAGCCACATAATTGTGGCTTTTAATATTTTAAAATGTTCTTTTATTCATCTGAACTTTCATCAGTTTCCTCTGTTGGTTCTTCCTCTTTAGCACAACATGGTTTAGTGCAATCATCTCCACATTTCTTAGCTTTTGAACAACTACTTTTCTTACTGAAGTTGAAGCCAGAATTGCCACCACTAGAATAGTTTTTAGACGCTTTATTGTATTTTCCTGATTTTCCAGAACATCTTTTTCTTTTACCTTTACAACATTTGCCTTTTGACTTATTAACGCACGACTCACTACATATTTTTCCAGTTTTTGTGCATATTAGTTTGCCATCTGCATTTTTTGTCCACGGACATTCTTTTTTTACTTCTTCTGTTTTTGTCTCTGTTGTAGCTTCTGTTTGTGCTACTACATTCCCTAACCCTATAAAAAGGAAAGCAAGCATTACAATGGTTAATTTTTTCATTTTATTTAGTTTTTTGATTAATGATGGACAAATATAGTAAAATAGTTGAAAGTTTAAGAAAATTAGGAAATGAAGCTAAATATTCGAATATCGAAGACTAATAAACAGCAATAACCGTTATACCGCTTTTTACTTTTTGGTTTAGCTTAGTTGTTACTTTTGTGCCAATAGGTAAAAGAACATCCACTCTTGATCCAAACTTAATAAAACCAAATTCATCAGAAGTTGTTGCCGAATCACCAACATTAGGATAACTTATAATTCTTCTAGCAAAAGCCCCAGCAATCTGCCTTAAAAGGACAGATATTTTATTATTTTCTACAACTATAGTATTTCTTTCATTATCAGTTGATGCTTTAGGATGCCAAGCCACTAAAAATTTTCCACGATGGTATTTAGTATATGTCACTTTTCCGCTAATTGGGTATATGTTGTTATGCACATTTAAGGGCGACATAAAAATAGATATTTGCAAGCGCTTATCTTTATAATATTCGTTTTCCTCTGCCTGTTCTATCACCACTACTCGTCCATCACAAGGGGCGTACACGCATCCTTCTTTCCTTTGAAAATCTCTTTTTGGAACCCTGAAAAAATACACGGACATTACAAATAAAAATACAGCAAGAGGTAGGGTAAAAAACCAAAATATTAATTCGGAATTCCAATAAGTAATATAATTTACCAATGTAAAAATCAGGATTTCGTTTCTAAGGATTTTTATTCCTTCTTTGTGTAGTTTCATTTTATAATAAGTTTGCCAATAGGTAAATAACCGGTATTGTTATGGTAAAGGCGTCCATTCTATCGAGCATACCACCATGCCCTGGAATAAAATTTCCTGAGTCCTTTGCGTCTGCTTTTCTTTTGTAATAGGATTCTAAAAAGTCGCCCAATGTTGCAGTAAAAGGTAGTAGTATACTAATGATTAAAGGATCCCTAAAGGAATTGAATCCAAAGTATTGGTAGCTAAGGAAAGCGGCAAGTATTGTGAAAATAGCACCTCCCGCAAAGCCTTCCCACGATTTTTTAGGGGAAACAGAAGGCATTATTTTATGTTTGCCACAATGCACCCCTACCAAATAAGCAAAGGTATCGAACGTCCAAGTAATGATGAACATGAACAAAATAAGTTCTCTGTCAATTTGATGCACCAAAGTAAGGGATACTAAAACATATAGAAAAGCAATAATTTTTGTTTTTTCTTTTCTGAGTTTTCTTATTTCGTATAGACATACTACAAGAATTACTGAGAATAAAATATGAAAGCTTAATTCAGAATAAGAAGTTCCAAACCACAAAATCGCAGCATAGATTGCTCCAGAAATAGCTCTTTTCAGCATTAGTTATCTTGTTTTTG
>CAJWUS010000132.1 GCA_913047525.1 uncultured Flavobacteriales bacterium
ATAAAGAAAAATATATTGGTAGTGATGAAAATTGGGATAAAGCAGAAAAAGCAATTATTGATACTGCTAAAGAGCAAGGATTAGAAACAGTAGTAGAATATGGTGAAGCGGCCTTTTATGGCCCTAAACTTGACTTTATGGTAAAAGATGCTTTAGGAAGAGAATGGCAATTAGGAACTATTCAAGTAGATTACAACTTACCTGAAAGATTTGAATTAGAGTACACTGGTGCGGATAACAAAAAACATAGACCTGTTATGATACACCGCGCTCCATTCGGATCTATGGAGCGATTTGTAGCAGTTTTAATTGAGCATTGTGGAGGCAACTTCCCTCTTTGGCTAGCCCCTGATCAGTTTATCATATTGCCTATCAGTGAGAAATATCACGATTATGCCGAAAAAGTATCCAAATTATTAAAAAATTACGATATTTGCGGCCCGATTGACCATAGGGCTGAAACTACCGGTAGAAAGATAAGAGACGCAGAAGTTTCAAAAATCCCTTACATCATTATTGTGGGAGAAAGAGAAGAAAATGACGGAACTATCTCAGTTCGTAAGCATGGAGGTGAGGATTTAGGAAGCATTAAGGTTGATGGATTGATAAAAATAATAAAAGAAGAAATAAATAATTTAATTACTTTTAATAACTAAAACGATAAAAAATCGCAAAAAGAACTTTTAGAAGGGGGCCAGCAAAGAAGTTGCACAAAACTGGAAGAGAGATAACAGCCGCATTCGTAAGAATGGTAGGTGATGGAGTGGAAACAAACATTGTCTCCCTGGAAGAAGCACTAAAGACTGCTAATCGTTTAGGGTTAGATTTAGTAGAGATTTCTCCAAAAGCAGAGCCGCCAGTTTGCAAAGTAACTGATTATAAAAAGTTCATTTACGATCAGAAAAAAAGACAAAAAGCCATAAAGGCAAAAACGGAAAAGGTTGTAATTAAAGAGTTAAGATTTGGACCAAATACAGGAGAGCACGATTTTAATTTTAAATTAAAACATGCTGAGAAGTTTTTACAAGATGGAGCAAAAGTAAAAGCCTTTGTATTTTTTAGAGGAAGAACTATTATTTTTAAAGAAAATGGAGAAATCCTTTTACTAAGATTGGCTCAGGCTTTAGAAGAATATGGGGTAGTAGAAAGCATGCCGAAACTAGAAGGAAAGAGAATGATAATGTTAATAGCACCAAAAAAGAAATAAAAAAAGAGAAGAAAATGCCAAAAATGAAAACAAAAGCTGGAGCAAAAAAACGGTTTAAAGTAACTGGCTCTGGGAAAATCAAAAGAAAACATGCTTTCAAATCTCACATCTTAACCAAGAAAGAGACAAAGCAAAAAAGAAACCTTACAAAATCGGGCTTAGTACACAAATCGAACGAAAAAAGTGTAAAGCTTCAACTTTGTATATAATTAACATAGGTTATTAACCTGGTATTTAGCCAAACAAGTGCTTTGAAAAAAAGCCGCTAACTACCAAAAAACTAAAACGAAATGCCAAAATCAGTAAATTCAGTTGCTGCAAAAGCAAGAAGAAAAAAGATTATCAAAGCTGCCAAAGGGTACTTTGGTAGAAGGAAAAATGTTCATACAATAGCAAAAAATGCTGTTGAAAAAGCAATGCAGTATGCATATCGTGACAGAAAAAACAAAAAGAGAACATTCCGTGCACTTTGGATTCAAAGAATTAATGCAGGAACAAGACAATACGGAATGTCTTACTCTCAATTTATGGGAAAAATACATGAAAACAAAATTGAGATTAACAGAAAAGTTTTAGCTGATTTGGCCATGAATAATCCAGAAGCTTTTAAAGCAATTGTAGATAAAGTAAAATAGATTTTTAGCTTAGGCTGAAAAGAAAAGGCGAACATCTGTTCGCCTTTTTTATTACTTTATTTGTTTATTTTTATAATTTAAAGATTTAAGTGCATCTTTTGCATTTTTATATTCAGGATTAATATATAATGCTTTTTTGTAATCCGACTCAGCACGAGCAATATCGCCAAGTGTTTCATAACAATGTCCTCTTGAATAAAAGGCCTCAAAGAAATTAGGATCAAATGAAATGGCTTGTGAGAAATCATTTGCGGCTATATCATGCAAGCCCAATTTGATATGTACAAATCCTAAATTGTAATAGCCATCCGTATAAGTAGGATACACTTGCAAAAGTGCAGTATAAGATTCAATAGCCCCATTCCAATCTTCTATATCCTGATAATATTTTGCTAAATTATATAAAGCCATTTTATTTTTAGGATTCACTTTCAGTGTATTTCTGTAATATAAAACAGCTATGGAATCTTTTTTTTCTTGATAAATAAGTCCCAATTGCACATAAGCATCTTCTTGGGCAGGATCAATAGTAATTGCATTATGAAAAAACTGAATTGCCCTATCTTCTTCCCCTAATACTGAATAAATATATCCTTTAAAAAGATGTGCTTTTGGGGTATTATAGTTCAACTCAATTACTTGATTTAGACAAGCTATCGCCTCTTTTACTTCATTAAATGCTAAATGCAATTCGCCTTTTAAGAGTAAAGCAGGAATGGTATCTGTGTGCAACTGAATGGTTTTTTCCAGATGAATTAAAGCTTTTTTTGGATATTGTTGTTTGCTCATATCTATCTTTGCAATTTCATAATAAAGATTGGCAACCTCATAATGATAGTGTCCATTTTCAGGTGATAATCTTACACATTCTTGAAAATCCATTAATGCTGATTCCAAATTATTTTCAGACAAAAAATATTCTGCTCGCTTTTTAAATAGCTGAGGGTTGTTTGGAGTATTACTAATATCTTCTGACAAAAGTGCAAGTACCGATTTCTGCACAATCTGTTTCTCCTTTACATGATGATTACATGCAAAAAGAGCAATAAAACTAATAAATAATATAAATCTCATCTTGAGAATAAAAGAGGAAATTACTCAGCTAATTGTTCGCGAACTTTAGATTCAATTTCTTCCGAAAGCTCAGGGTTATCCTCTAGCATGGTCTTAACTGCATCACGCCCTTGCCCCAATTTGGTGTCATTATAGGCAAACCAAGATCCGCTTTTATTTACAATGTCAAGGTCAACTGCCAAATCCAAAATTTCACCAAATCGAGAAATGCCTTTTCCAAACATAATATCAAACTCTGCCATTCTAAATGGTGGAGCAACTTTATTTTTTACCACTTTCACTCTGGTTCGATTGCCAATTATTCCCTCTCCATCTTTTATGGCACCAATTCTTCTGATATCTAAACGAACAGATGAATAAAATTTAAGTGCATTCCCACCAGTTGTAGTTTCTGGATTCCCAAACATAATGCCAATTTTCATCCTAAGTTGATTGATAAACATACAAGTACAACCAGTTTTACTTATTGTTGCTGTTAGTTTTCTGAGTGCTTGCGACATCAATCGAGCGTGTAACCCCATTTTAGAGTCTCCCATCTCTCCCTCTATTTCTGATTTTGGTGTAAGAGCAGCTACAGAATCTATTACAACTAAATCTACAGCTCCTGAGCTAATAAGATGATCTGCTATTTCAAGAGCTTGTTCTCCATTATCA
>CAJWUS010000133.1 GCA_913047525.1 uncultured Flavobacteriales bacterium
GATTGAAGGTAATAATAAAACTGTTTGTTTTTATTATTAAACAGCTTAAAAAAAGACACCTCTTAATTTTATGAGGTGTCTATCTTAAGACAATATTAGTATTCTGTAACCCATATATATTTTAAATGGATAATTAAATTAATTAGTTTTTTTGGCTTAGTCTAAAAAAGTTCTATTTCTTTTTTACGCGTTGATGGAATGTTACTGGAGATGGTATAACAAGCACTGGATCTATAGGTATGGGGCCGCTTTTATATTTTTCATATAATGAATAAATTTCATCACTGTCAGCAAATCTTCTTTCAGTGTCGTCTTGGAGAAATTTTTTAGGTATATCTTTTTCTCCGTTTATATATTTCACAAAGTCATCATGTAGTTCCATTGTTCTCTCTTTTGACATACATGGATTCTTGATAGTAGGTTCATGGCGCATTGTAATTTTACCCTTGCTCATACCTTTGAAGCCTGGTTCTGTGCTAGCTTCGATAAGATTGAGGTCCAGGGAAATATTATGAATAACTGTTCCCATATATGCAGCCATAAATGAGACATCAAAGGATGTTAACTCAGGATCAAGTGCTCTTATTTCTTTGTTGAGTTTAATCGTTTCAAAGAAGTCCTCTTCATACTCGCCAGGCACACCTAGAATATTATTTGCTGTAGATCTAATTTCATATTTCACCATTAGTGCAAATTTTTCCATATAAAATTTATTATCCATTTTTCCTTTAAATAGTAAATTTCTTCTTACCCAATCGCTTCCAGTCTCGAGACCAATTGCAATACCTACACATCCGCTCTCTTTTAGTAGCGGTAAATTATGTTCATTGACAGTTTCAATACATGTATTGATCCAATAAGGTATTTTAACTTCCTCTTTCCATAATTTAAAAAACTCTTCAAGCTCTTTTGGCTTCCGGCCAAGAAAGTTATCATCTGTGAACATCACTAGTGTAAAGTTTCTTTTCTTATTAATATGTTTTACCTCATCTATGCATCTTCTTGGTGACTTATTTCTTCTAACTTTTCCTGCTTCCTCTTGGAAGACTTGAAAGGCTCTGTTTATACAGTAGTGACATCTATGCATACAGCCTCTAGAAAATTCAAAAAATCCTGTTACATGTAGCTTGCCATCATAAGGTTTAGTAAAATGCTTGTCATCCCAAAAATCTAATTTTTGAAATGGAATTTCATCCATGTCTAAATATTTTACTAACCCTGTGTTTTTTGTTATTCCGTTATCTTGGTACCATAAGTTTGGAACTTGACTTACATCACCATCTTTAATCAAAGCGTCTATCAATTCTTTAAATGCAACCTCTCCCTCTCCTTCAACTAAATAATCGATATTTGGATTCTCTATCATAACTTTAGGAACAACCGTGGGCATGCTGCCTCCAACTACAACAGGTGCGTCATGTACGCTTTTTGCTAAACCAAGTAGTCTATGAGCATAAGTATATGCGTCTTCAACGATTGTTGTAGCTATCAAATCTGGTTTGAATTCCTCAACGAGTTTAATCCAATCAGATTCAATCTCGTTTGTTGATTTTTTATCGAAGTAATTATCAAGGGTAACCGGTTTAACTAGTCCCACATCCTCTCTTTTAGAATTATCCTGATTATTATCAGAATTCATGAAAGTAGTATCAAATAACTTCACTTCATGTCCATCATTTTCAACAACAGTCATAATAAGAGTTAGTCCAACTGGACATCTAAAGTACCCTTCATGATTAGGGTATAAAAATAATACCTTCATTTTCTTCTATTTACTCCTACGCAGTTAAGATTTCCTTAATAACATAATAATCTATGTAAAATCATATCATTTAAGTAATTTAAATCAAATTTGATGGTGATAAACCATATTAAATATTGGGTTTTATAGTTTTGTGAGGATTATAAGATTAACGTTAAGTGCTAGATTATTCTTCATATGAAAAAGGTTGGTATGTATATTATTTAGAAGTGTATTTTTTTCTAAACTTAGCAACTCTACCCTCTTTCGTTTCTATTCTGCCTTTACCTGTATAGAATGGGTGAGATTCAGATGAAGTTTCTATTTTATAAACTGGGTATTCCTTACCATCTTCATATTTCATTGTTTCTTTAGGTTCTAACGTTGATGATAACAAGAAACTCTTATTACTAGACACATCGTGAAAGATGATGGGTTGATATTTTGGGTGTATATCTTTTTTCATATTCCAGCTAATATAGCACAATTTTTATAGGTGAAAAACAATTCTTAAGCAAGTAATATATAATATTTAAGCATATAGTATAGGGTTAATATGGATATAGTTCAAATTACAGATCTACATTTAAGTAAAGACAAGGGAAATGAGTTATATAATATAAATACTTATAATTCAGCAAAGACTATTATTGAATATATTGCTAAACATAAAAAGAGCATTGATTATCTGATAATTACAGGAGATATATCTGAGGACTCTACTATGCAGTCATACTCTCATTTATTAGATTTATTAAAACCAATAAAAAGTAATATATATTTAATGCCTGGAAATCATGACTCGTATGAACAAATTAAATTATGTTGTTCTCGTTCTACAGTGAAAAGTGATATTTTTTTTAGCAATGATAAATGGGTTGTTTTTATGTTTAATACAAAAAAAGAACATTCGCCAAATGGTTTTCTCAAACAAGATGAAATAGAGCTTTTTAAAAAATTATTATCTGATTACCCAAATAAAAACTTTATGATTTTCTTGCATCACCATCCTGTGCTCATTGGGTCTGAATCTATGGACACAATGATAATAGAAAATGCTCAATTGTTGATAGATTTAATTAAATCTCATAATAATATTAAAGGTGTTAGCTGGGGGCATATTCATAATGTGTTTGAAACAGAAATCAATAATGCTAAGCTTTTTTCATCGCCTTCAACATGTTTCCAGTCTAAGCCTAAGTCAAAAAATTTTACAATAGATTCTAATTCATACCCTGGGTATCGCATAATAAATCTTGGTGGAAAAGGAGTGATTGAGACTAGTGTGGTTAGAGTAAAAATATAAATACTATGTTTTTCATAGAGAGTAGACTCTGCTTTACGAGAGTCTACTCTCTTATTAATTAATCGTTATATCCAGCTTCTCCATGCTGTGTAAGATCAATACCAGTTTCTTCATCATCATCACTAATTCGTAATCCGGTTAACCCATCAACTACTTTTAGTATCAAGTAAGTGAAAAAACCACACCAAACTATAGTAGTTATTACTCCTATAATTTGAATCATGACTTGTGAGCCCATTGAAACACCTTCTGGCAAACCTGCACCGCCCCAAGACGATGCTACAAATATACCAGTTAAAGTTGTTCCGAGTATTCCACCTACTCCATGGACTGGAAATACATCCAATGAATCATCAATACCCAGTGATTGTTTAATGAACTGTGTAGCCTCATAACATATTATGCCAGCCAAAGAGCCAATGATTAGGGCTCCAACTGGTCCTACAAAACCAGATGCAGGCGTTATGGTTCCAAGTCCAGCAACCATACCAGTAACTATACCTAAAACACTCG
>CAJWUS010000134.1 GCA_913047525.1 uncultured Flavobacteriales bacterium
AATGTAGAAATCCAACTTTTTGCCATAGAAAAAGAGTTGCTCATACTATCTTTTGAATAGCCATGCCAATATTCTTCAAAAACAATACTATCATTTTTTATTACCATAAAAGAAACGGTTTCTAAACTATCGTTTACAGGCTTGATAAAATCAGGTAATTTGGTTTTATTATAACTTTTGGAAACAAGCCATTCTTGATGTGCTCCAGCTTCAACGGTCTTTGCAGGAAAATGAACAAAATCATGAATATAAGAAGACGTATATCCTTTTAAATAAGTTATAGAAATGGCTTTATACATCCAAATTCTCCCACTTAAAACTATAAGTAAGTTAATAAACAAAAAAACAATCAGTATGTATTTTAATGCCTTTTTCATGAATCTGTTAATGTCATTTCAAAGAGTTTAGCAATATGAATTAGCACCCTTTTTTTCACATCCTCTAAATCAAGCTCTTTTCCTAATTCTTTTTTTAAAGAAGTTACTTTTTTATCCGCAATCCCACACGGAATAATGTTTTCAAAATAAGAAAGATCAGAATTTACATTAAAAGCAAACCCATGCATTGTAACCCATCTACTTGTTTTAACGCCAAAAGCACAAATTTTTCTGGCTTTTGGAGTGCCAACATCAAACCAAACTCCTGTTTCTCCTTCTGATCTTTCTGCCTCTAAACCGTATTCCTTCAGAGTTAAGATAATCGCCTCTTCCAACAACCTTAAATACTTGTGAATATCAGTAAAAAAATTATCCAAATCTAAAATAGGATAACCAACAATTTGTCCGGGCCCATGATAAGTAATATCTCCCCCTCTGTTTATTTTGTAAAATGTAGCGCCTCTACTTTTTAGCGATTCTTCATTAACTAAAAGATTGCTTTTGTCACCACTTTTCCCTAAAGTATATACATGTGGGTGCTCACAAAAAAGCAAATAATTAGGAGTTACATTATTTAAATTCTCTCGTCTATTTTCTCTCTTTCTTTCAACTATCTCTGCAAAAAGTTTTTCCTGATATTCCCAACACTGTTTGTAATCAATCAGTCCTAAATCTTCAAACCTAACCTTTTTATTCATCAAACTTTTGCTAGCTCTCCTTTTAAAAAGTTGATTACATCAATCTCAATGGCATCCACATTATTCATTTCTGATAAATACCAACTAACCCAATCTCCAAGATTGATATGGTAAAAAGTATTCTCAATTATGGATTCTCCTTTACTCCAGATTTCGGTAATATTTTCTGTAAATTTTGAGATTACTTTTTTGTTTATATCCATTCGAATTTGATTTCTCTCATAATCTATTTTATTACGGAAATATACCACAGCCAAATTATTTACATTGGTTCTCCACCCTAATAATTCATTATGATTCATTTCAGGAACCACATGATGCCAACAAAGCATTTTAGAGTTTTCGTTTATTTGCTGACGAAAACGCACAGCAACCCCCTCAAACCCTTGAGCAACATAGATAACAGGAGTTTGCCCAAACATTTTTTTTGCTAAATCCATTGCCTGTTTTTGGATATCTTCTTTTTCAGAATCTAGTAGTGAGATAGATTTTTCAAAATCAGATTTAAACGAATCATCAATTATTTTGTAATGATTCAACACATAGAAAAGTTCCGTAAATGCATATCCAAACATAGCTCTTGGCGGATGCCCTTCAGGAATAATAATATGATTGTAATTATTTTCCTCCGCAATTGATTTTAGTTTTCCTCCAGAAGTTATTATACAAACTTCTGCATTTCTGCTTTGACATTTTTCTAAAGCATATATAGTTTCTTCCGTATTTCCAGAATAAGAATTAGCAACAACTAAGGTGTGGTTGTTTACAAAATTTGGAATGCTATAATCTTTAGTTGAAGTAATTGGAACTTTTGATTTTGATGAAACAATATCATTTACAATGGTTCCTCCAATTCCAGACCCCCCCAAACCACAAATAAGTATGTTGTCAATTCTCTTTTCAGAATTTTTTAAATCTGAATTTTCTCCAATTTCTATAGCATCTCTCAAATGATTGGTAAAATCATTGATATAATCGTTCATTTTCATAATAAATGTCGTTTAAAGTTGTATTAAAATAAGCATGTTAAAAGAAGTCGAAAATACGAAATAATAGGATAATAGAATTCCTATATTTGTAAAAAATTTATAGTATGAAAAGAGAGCTTTCAGAACAAGAAATAGTTAGAAGAGAATCTTTACAAAAACTAAGAGAATTAGGAGTAGAGCCTTATCCAGCTGAAATGTTTGATGTAAACACTACATCCAAACAGATTCTAGAAAGCTATAAAAAGGAGAGCGAATTAGATGTTGTTATTGCGGGAAGATTAATGAGCAGAAGAATCATGGGGAAGGCCTCTTTTGCAGAAATTCAGGATAGAGATGGTAGAATTCAGATTTATGTAAATAGAGATGAAATTTGTGAAGGGGAAGATAAAACAATGTACAATACGGTATTTAAGAAGCTATTGGATATAGGAGATATTATTGGGATTAAAGGCGTGGTGTTTACGACAAAAGTTGGTGAAATTTCAGTAAAGGTAAAAGAACTTATAGTTTTAACCAAGTCGTTAAGACCATTGCCGCTTCCTAAAGCAGATGCTGATGGAACGGTTCATGATTCCTTTACTGATCCTGAAAAAAGATACAGACAAAGATATGTGGATTTGGTTGTGAATCCAGATGTGAAAGATGCATTTATTAAGAGAACGCAACTAACAAATTCAATGCGATCCTTTTTAAATGAAAAAGGATATTTGGAAGTAGAAACTCCAATACTACAACCTATTTATGGTGGTGCAGCAGCCCGCCCTTTTAAAACACATCACAATACTTTAGATATGGAATTGTATCTTAGGATTGCAAATGAATTGTATTTAAAAAGATTAGTAGTTGGAGGTTTTGATGGGGTGTATGAGTTTTCGAAAGATTTCAGAAATGAGGGAATGAGCCGTTTTCATAATCCGGAATTTACGCAAATGGAATTATATGTGGCTTACAAAGATTATACTTGGATGATGGATTTGGTTGAAGAAATGGTAGAAAAAATTGCAATGGATTTACACGGGACCACTGAAGTTCAGCTTGGCGAAAACAAAATTAACTTTAAAAGACCATGGAAAAGATATACCATGTATGAAGCGATTGAACATTTTACAGGAATTAATGTTTCAAAAATGGATGAAACTACTATGACTGAAACGGCTAAAAAATTAGGTGTTGAAGTGGATAAAAGCATGGGAAGAGGAAAATTAATTGATTGTATTTTTGGAGAAAAATGTGAAGAGCAATTAATACAGCCAACATTCATTACTGATTATCCTATGGAGATGTCTCCTCTAGCTAAAAAACACCGAGAACAAGAAGGTTTGGCAGAGCGTTTTGAAGCTATTTGTAACGGAAAAGAAATCTGCAATGCATTTTCTGAATTAAACGATCCGATCGACCAAAGAGCAAGATTTGAAGAGCAATTAGAGTTAAGTAAAAGAGGAGATGAAGAAGCAATGGTTTTAGATGA
>CAJWUS010000135.1 GCA_913047525.1 uncultured Flavobacteriales bacterium
TGAAGATGCTTTATTTTACATGAGAAGTAGAGGGATAGCAGTAGAAGAAGCAAAGGCTGTTTTAACTTACGCATTTGCATCTGAAGCGATTGAAAATATCTCAATCCCTGAAGTTAAAAAAGTGGCCAAAAAACTACTTGCGCAAAAATTAAATGTTGATTTAGATTTTAGTTTGTAAATGTTAGATATTAACAAAATACGAGAGCAATTTCCTATCCTAACCCGAAAGGTGAATGAACAGAAATTAATCTATTTTGATAATGGGTCCACTACTCAAAAACCTCAATCGGTTATTGATGCAATTAATAATTACTACAAAAATGAAAACTCAAATGTACATAGGGGAGTCCATTTTTTAAGTGGATTAGCAACAGATAAATTTGAGGAAACACGTAATACTATTCAAAATTTTATTGGAGCAAAACATTCTCATGAAATAATTTTCACAAAAGGGACTACTGACTCAATAAATCTGATTGCAAATGGTTACCGTTCACTATTACAAAAGGGTGACGAAATCATTATTTCAGAATTAGAGCACCACTCAAATATTGTTCCTTGGCAAATGTGCTGTGAAATATCTGGTTCAACTTTAAAAGTAATTCCAATTATGGATAATGGAGAATTAGATATGTCTGAATTTTATAATCTCCTTTCGGAAAACACAAAATTAGTTTCGATTGCACATATATCTAATGCTCTAGGAACGTTAATTCCTGTGGAAGAAATTATTGAAAAATCTCATAAGGTTGGAGCTAAAGTGTTGATTGACGGGGCTCAAGCTGCATCTCACATTCCTCTTAATATGCAAGATTGTGATGTGGATTTTTATGTTTTTTCAGCTCATAAGATGTACGGCCCAACTGGAGTTGGTGTATTGTATGGAAAAGAGCAATTACTTAATGAATTGCCTCCATATCAAGGAGGTGGAGAAATGATAGAATATGTTAATTTTGAAAAAACAACTTATGCAGATTTACCTCATAAATTTGAAGCAGGAACTCCTAATATTGCTGGGGTAGTTGCTTTTAAAAATTCAATTGAATTTATTGCTGATTTGGGAGTTAAAAATATTGCAAAACATGAAGAGAAATTATTGCAATATGCAACTTCTGAAATATTAAAAATTGAAGGAGTAAAAATATACGGAACTTCTGAAAAAAAATCAGGAATAATTTCATTTAATATTGACGGATTACATCCATATGATATTGGAATGATTTTGGATAAATTAGGTATTGCAATTAGAACTGGGCATCATTGTACTCAGCCAGCAATGATCCATTATAATATTCCCGGAACTGCTAGAATTTCTGTTGCAGTTTATAATACTATAGAAGAAATTGATATTTGTATAAGCGCTATTAAAAAAGCAAAAATGATGCTATCTTAAATGGAAACAATCAAGGAAATACAAGAAGAAATCATTGAGGAATTTGAGATGTTTGATGATTGGATGCAGAAGTACGAATATCTTATTGATTTAGGAAAGGATCTCGCTGTAATTGATGAAAAACACAAAGTTGATGACAATTTAATCAAGGGCTGTCAAAGTAGAGTTTGGTTACATGCGGAAAAGAAAAATGGGAGAATAATTTACACAGCTGATAGTGATGCAATTATGACAAAAGGAATTATTGCAATTTTAGTAAGAGTCCTTTCAAATCAAGCTCCATCTGAAATTGCTGATGCAAATCTGAAATTCATCAATGAAATAGGATTGAAAGAACAACTTTCTCCAACAAGAGCAAACGGATTGCTTTTAATGATAAAACAAATAAAACTTTTCGCAATAGCTTTTAATAAATAAGATGAAAACAGAAGAAAAATTACAAAAAATAGGGGAACAAGTAATAGAAGTAATTTGTGAGATTTACGATCCCGAAATACCTGTAAATATTTATGATCTAGGTCTTATTTATGATGTGGAAGTAAGTGATGAGTGTGATGTAAAAATTACCATGACTTTAACTACTCCTAATTGCCCTGTTGCAGAGACCTTGCCAATAGAAGTTGAAGAAAAGTGTAAGACTGTCACTGGCATTAATAATGCAAAAGTGGAAATTGTTTTTGAACCAATATGGACAAAAGATATGATGAGTGAAGAGGCAAGACTAGAACTTGGAATGCTATAATTAATGTCTGAAGAAATTGTAAATAAGGTAGCTAATTCTGATTTAATGACTATTGATTTGTCTGATTATTCTCCTAAGAGAATTATTATAGAAATTGATATAAAAGATTTTCTTTTTGAGGGTGTGGTTCTAAGAGAAAAAGAATTCAGAGTGCAATTAAAAGAGTTTGACTTTTCTGTTTTTTCAAATAAAATAATTGCAATTTATTGTAGTTCAGACGCTATTGTCCCTATGTGGGCTTTTATGCTATTATCCTCTTATCTGAGTTCAATTTCTTGTGAATTCCATTATGGAAAGAAAGAGCAAGTGTTTCAAAAGCTTTTTCTACAAAACATTCAGGCTCTTGAAACTTCAAAATTTAATGGTAAAAAAGTTCTTGTAAAAGGGTGTGGTAGTATTAATCTTTTAGAAGAAAATTATATTGCAATTAGCAAAAAATTATTGCCCGTTGTCAGTTCTTTAATGTTTGGAGAAGCATGTTCGGCTGTCCCTATTTATAAGAAAACATAAACTTCTACTAATTATATTTCTACAAATTATTTCCTCTCTTCAAAAGTTTTAATAGAATGCTTTACTGCTTGATTAATTTGATTTAATTCTTGAGTGGTAAAATCACGATAAGCACCTACTGCAATATCAAGTTTGATGTTCATAATTCGAACTCTTTTAAGTTTCTTTACATCATAATCTAAGTACTCACACATCCTTCTAATCTGTCTATTAAGTCCTTGCGTTAAAATAATTTTGAATTTCTTTTTATCTGTTTGCTTTACAAAACACTTTCTGGTAACGGTATCCAAAATTGGCACACCATTGCTCATGGCTTCAATAAATTCTTTGGTTACTGGCTTATTAACAGTTACTTCATATTCTTTTTCATGATTGTTGCGAGCTCGTAAAATTTTATTTACAATATCTCCATCATTAGTAAGGAAGATAAGTCCCTCTGATGGTTTGTCTAATCTACCAATTGGAAATATCCTAGTTGGATAATTTATATAATCAATAATGTTATTTTTCTCTCTTTTCGTGTCAGTAGTACAAACTATTCCTTTGGGTTTATTAAACGCTATATAAACCATCTTTTTCTTCTTGGGTCTGTATACTACTTTTCCATTAACAATCACCTCATCTTCTGTAGATATTTTGGTTCCCATAAGTGGGATTTCACCATTTATTTTTATCCTTCCTTGTTCTATTAATTTATCCGCCTCTCTTCTGGAACAAACACCAATTTCTGATAAAAATTTATTTATTCTGGTATATTTCTTATCCTCCATTAAGCTTCTTCTACTTTTAAAAAATTCATACAGCAAACTTATGATTATTATTGGAATAATAATTGTTAACAAGAGTCCTAAAAAACTACACTCAATGCCA
>CAJWUS010000136.1 GCA_913047525.1 uncultured Flavobacteriales bacterium
CTATTGTTGTAGCATCTCCTCCATCACTAACTGGAGGCATCTCATTTGTTCCATTATCATAGATATATCTTAAGAAATCTTTGATGTCCTTTTTCTCTTGTTCAGTATTTTCAATTGTAATGAGTCCTGGACCAACTGTCCCCCAAACATTATCTAAAAATTCTTTTGTTCTGTACATTGGCTCAAGTTCATCTTCTTGATTGTACACCTTTGCATTGGATAAATGTTTTACTCCCTCATTGCCAAAGATTGTATTTGGCGCAATAAAGTTAGCTCCATATTGCACACCATATTCAGCATTTAAGCTGTAATTAAGCAAGGGTTGTGAATTTCCTATACTGCTACCAACAAGCCAAGTGTCAGTAGCCTGTAAATTAAGATGTTTCCTTAGGTATTCAAATATTGTAGGATTAAGAGGTTTTACTTTTAAACCTTGACTGGACAATGTATTTCCTTGAAGTAATCCATTAACCCCACCATAATGTCCACTTGTAGCACTTCTCATCTCTTTAAAGATTGTGCCTTGCTGCTGGAAAGTTTGACTTAAAATTTTAGGAATAGGAATATCTCCTAGACCTGGAACAGCCCCGTCTGCTCCATAAACAATTTTATCAGTTGGAGGTGCTCCATCAAACAAATTATACATAATATTTCCAGGAAAATTTACCCCTTGACTATCATCCAGATATCTTTGGAGTACTGTTTCTTGTTGTCTTAGTCCTCCAGCAAAAAGAACAAAAACAACATGGTCAGCCATTTGTGAACCAGTTGCAGCAAACAATCTTCCAGTCGGTAAAATATAAGGCATAACTATACTTGCTGTGGATGCCTTTACTACATTGGAAATAAATTTTCTTCTTTTCATAGTTTAGATTTTAGTAGTATTGATATTCATCAGAGAGCGCAAAAGCTGTATAAAGCATCTCAGTAGTAAAAGTAGGATTATTCTCAATAAATTTAGTTAAATATTCTTTTTCCGCTTCCGTAATATCTCTTACGTAAAACCGGATGTAAGCCTCTGTAAGAAAACTTTCAATATCTAATCTCATTATGGAATCAGACGGAATAATAACATCTGGTTTATTCATGAAATTATTTATTATTACCTCATGAATTGTTTCTTTATCGCCAAAAGCTTCAATGCAATGTGTTATCTCTACCATTTCATTAGCACTTAATGCTTTTTGAAAAAGATTGGTATATAGTATTGAGATATATTGCTCGTTGGTTTTTAGTTTGGTTTTATTTGCATTTGGAGGCATTGTATTAATTGCATCCACCCCATAACTTAAATCTTTTTTACATGAAAAAAGAAGTACTGAAAATAAGCAAACTAATAATATTATCTTTTTCTTCATAATCATATGTTTCTATAAAAATTTAGGTTTAACCGTTATCATTATCCATGACCAATTGCTTGTTTCAAATGAGCTACCGATATATGGCTGCGTCACATAACTTCCATTACTGTCTTCCCATTTTTTTTCTTCCAAATCTACGAATTCTTTTTCTTTTACCTCCTCTAAGGATTCTGTGCTAAATAATTGAGAATAACCAACCTTAATATTTACCTCTTTGCTTATATCATAACCAATAGAGATATCCACTTCATATCCTAAATTCTGACTAAGAGTAAGATTAGCTTCAGTTGCCTCAGTTTCATAAGGAGCAATATAACCAGAACCAATATTACCAACAGCATTAAACATATGCGCAACTGCATTAAAGCTCATTTTACCTTCCTTGTATTTTGCGCCAAAAGTGATATCTTCTAAACCAACACTTCTTGCATGATTACCTACATAAAAATAATCCATATTCCCATTAAATTTGTGATTAGTCCCAAAAAGGGGGTTAAATGCCTTATCTCTTTTATGATCTTCTCCATAAGGGTTTAAATCGTTACCAGATTGTTGCTCATAAGATGCAGTTACAGATAGATTTTCAGATAATCTATAGCTAGCATCTGCACCAATAAGGTATGCACTCAAGTTTTCTCCAGTTTGCATATAAAAGTTCCCGTTTAATGAAAAAGAACCGTATTTTGTGATTAATCTTCCTCCAAAGGTTTGAATATCATTTTTGATATAAAACTTATTAATAGTATAATCAGAAAGGTAAGTAGTTTGATTTTGCGCTTCCATTAAGTTCTTATAATACCTCTTTAAATCATCATCATACATAGTTTTAAGGTATACCATACTAAGTGATAAATTATCTAATGATTTATGCAACCACAAATAGTGCATATCTTTATATCCTGCAGTTTCATCCAAGTTTTTGGTAAATCCTACATGTGCTTTAAAGCCTCTTTCATATTTTACAAGAGCTATATCATGGCTTCTACCTTGCGGAGCCCAACCTACATTTCCAAAAAGCCGTTGATCATCATATACTAATTCCTGTCTTCCAGCTTTTACGCTCAAATCTTTTATTAGATTCACCTCTGCCCAAGCTTGATGTATAGTAAAATAATCATTTGTACTATTTAAAGTAGATACACTTCCCCATGTTCTTACATCCTGTAAACTAAGACCAACCTTATATCTTTCTGCTTTGTAATTAAGATTCAATCTGGTTCTTTGGTTCGTTGAAACAGTAGCATCCATTGCGCTATCGGCTAAGTTTTTATAGCCATGTTTGTACTCCATTCTGGGTCTGATTTCTCCATCCATACTAAATTGTGCTAAAGACGCATAAGTAAATAACATCAAACATCCTACTAATAAGTTTCTCATTTTCATTGTTTTGTTTTTAAGTGGTTATCTCTAATTCATTAAATTTTGGACGGTATTCCCATCCTTTAGTAGTGTTTCTTATTACTATCCACCAAAAGAAAAATGTTACAGATATCATTCTTAAAATCTCTTTTAGATACATAATACTAGATAAATCTAAATCAAAAATTCCTCTAGCCTCAGTAAGCCCTAAAATAGAGGGAATTCTATACCAATAATAACAAGAAATAGCTGCAGCAGCAAAAACAAGCGCAATCTTGCTATAATTTTTTTCTTCAAATAATCTTCTAAGAACCCAATAGAAGATAAGTGTAACAGAAAATCCAAGAATTGGTAAACTATAAACGATTCCTAAATTAGACCAGCCCTCCATTCTATTAGGAAAATCTGCAACATTAAACCAGCCCCATACAAAACCAGGAAAACCTCCCACAAAAATGAAACTTGCAAATCGGCTTGCTACAGACTCTTGATTTGAGCTTGGCATAATATTATCAGTAGAGTCGGTACAAGGTATTACACAATTTACACAAGTAGAGCAATGGGCATTTGACACTTGTACTAACGGTTTCGTGCCGTAGAGCTTTTCTACAGGATAAACAGGACACAGACCTGAGCACCAACCACTTTTCCCAAGATACATATAGCCAATAATTAACGCAAGAACTGCCATAGAAACTAATGCAATAACAACCGATAACCCACTAGTTTCCACATGGCGTAAAGGCACTAACACATAAAGCAATATAACACTTATTAAGTAAA
>CAJWUS010000137.1 GCA_913047525.1 uncultured Flavobacteriales bacterium
GCGAGTCCTATAAGTGCGTAGTAGTAATTTATTTCATTTCCATCAAAAGGAAGTATTGAAAGTATAGGGAATACAAGCAATATTATCCATAGCCACCATTGATTAAATTTCTGTTTCTCCTCAAAAAATATCTCCATTACTTTAAAAGTTTTATTGCTTGTATAATCTTATTAGTAGGCATTTGGCACACTTTATTTTCGCAGACATAAATCATGGTTTGCCCTTCAATAAATTTCCCTTCAAGTAGTGGCATCTTGCTCTTTACAAAACTGCCAATAAATAATTTATTTGGTTTGTATTCTTTGTTTATTTCCAAACATTTATCATTTGCTTCTTTTCCCACAACTGCAACTTCATAATAAGGATGAATTAGCTTAAGCATTAGATTAGCATAATTTGCATATCCTGATCCGTATGAACTCATATTTTCCTTTACATTATTAAGCATTGTTCGGCTCATTTTCTTGTAATGTTCTTTGTCTAAGATAGTTCCTAAATCGTAAAGGGAATTTGCCATTACAGAATTAGATGCCGGAATTACATTGTCATTTATTTCCATTTTTCGGGCAACTAATTGCGGATCCAAATCAGAAGTGAAGAAGAACATTCCAGAATTTTTATCATAAAAATGAGATGTAGCGTACTGCGTCATTTTATTTGCTAAGTTGAGCCATTTTTCATCAAAAGTTGCTTCATACAAACGAATAAATGTAGCAATAGTAATGGAGTAATCTTCCAGATATGCATTTATAGTTGATCTTCCATTCTTATATGAATGCCATAATTTTCCATCAGTTTGCAATTGTGTATTAGCAATAAAATTGGCATTTTTTAAAGCAACATCCAAATGATGTTTTTCGCCAAAAGTCATATAGGCATCAATATATCCTTTTAACATAAGTGCATTCCAAGAGGTTAAGGATTTATCATCCAGTCCTGGTCGTATTCTTTTATCTCTTTCTTGCATCAGAATTATCTTCCAATTTTTAATTTTTATATTTAACTCAGAAACTGAAATTTTATGCTTTTTTGCAATATCTTTTTTTGATTTTTTCCTTAGTAGAATATAATTTCCGTGCTCCCATAGGCCTTTATTATTTACATTGAAATAATCTTTGAAAATCTCAAAATCCTCACGAATAAATAGTTTTAACTCTGTCTCATTCCACACATAAAACTTCCCCTCCTCTCCTTCACTATCAGCATCTAATGCAGAGTAGAAAGCGCCAGTTTCATCTAGTAATTCTCTTTCTACAAATTCTAAACTTTCAAAAACAATATCCTTATAAAGTGAATTCTTAAATTTCAAATATCCTTCAGAATAAAGGCTTACTAATTGTCCGTTATCATAAAGCATTTTTTCAAAATGAGGTGCTTTCCAAGATCTATCAGTTGAATACCTAGCAAACCCACCTCCAATTTGGTCATAAATCCCACCAAAAGCCATTTTATTAAGTGTAAGCTCAATATGCTCCAGTACTTCTTTATTGTCAGATAAATGCGCATATCTTAACAAAAAATTATAAGCATTTGGCATAGGAAATTTAGGGGCACCATTACTTCCTCCTTCTGAGTTGTCAAATCTCTCAGACCAAGGAGAGACCATATTATTTACATCTTTCCATGAAAAATCCGCTTGATTAGGATTTTTCACAACCATCTCTACCTGGCGAATTCCATTTGATAATTTTTCTGCAAAATCTAATACTTTTTGTCTGTCATTCTGGTATGCATTTGCAAGTCCTAAAATTTGCTTTTTCCATTCGTCTTTTCTAAAGTAAGTGCCTCCCCAAAACGGCTTCCCATCAGGAAGGGCAATACAATTTAATGGCCAACCACCTCTTTGTTTCATCAGTTGTACTGCAGTCATATAAATTTGATCTACATCTGGACGTTCTTCTCTATCCACTTTAATGCAAATAAAATTCTCATTCATGATTTTTGCCACTTCTTCATCCTCAAAACTTTCGTGTTCCATTACATGGCACCAATGGCATGCAGAATAACCAATACTAATAAGTAGCAACTTATCTTCTTTTTGAGCTTTTGTTAAAGTTGTTTCATTCCATGGATACCAATCCACAGGGTTATGTGCATGTTGCAACAAATATGGGCTAGTCTCATTTACTAATGCGTTTGTGAATTTATGTTTCATTATCATCTCATTTCTTTTGTCTTGACTATTGCAAGAAATTGTAAAAAAAAGTAATGCTCCTATAAAAATAAAATATCGCATTTTATATCTTATAGTGCTTTAGAATAATTTTCAAAGAAATGAGGAATAGTTTCTATTCCTTTTAAGTAGTTGAAAATTCCATAATGCTCGTTAGGAGAGTGAATAGCATCCGAATCCAAGCCAAAGCCGAGCAGGATAGATTTTACACCTAGCTCTTTTTCGAAAAGAGCAACAATTGGGATAGACCCACCACTTTTAACAGGAACTGGTTTTTTACCATAAGTAGTTTCCATTGCTTTACTTGCCGCTAAATAAGCAGGGATATCAGTTGGAGAAACATAAGGCTCCCCTCCATGATGTGGCATAACCTTTACTTTTACAGATTTTGGAGCTACACTTTTAAAATAGTCAGAAAATAATGTTGTAATTTCTTCATCTGTTTGGTTTGGAACCAATCGCATAGAAATTTTAGCATAGGCTTTTGAAGCAATTACGGTTTTTGCTCCTTCACCCATATATCCTCCCCAAATTCCATTAACATCTAATGTAGGTCTTATCCCTGTTCTCTCCATAGTTGTAAAACCTTCTTCTCCATGGATGTCAGATAAATCCAATGCTTTTTTGTAAGCATTTAATGAGAAAGGAGCTCTTGCAATATCGGCTCTTTCATCTGCTGATAAATTTATAACATTATTGTAAAAACCAGGAATAGTAATATGATTGTTTTCATCTTTCATTTTTGCAATCATCTCACATAATATATTGATAGGATTCGCAACTGCGCCTCCATATAATCCGGAATGTAAATCACGATTAGGCCCTGTAACTTCTACTTCAAGATAACTCAACCCTTTAAGTCCTGTGGTGATAGATGGTGTATCATTGGCAATAATCCCAGTATCTGAAATCAAAATAGTATCCGATTTTAATCTTGCCTTATTTGCTTTAACAAAAACACCTAGATTTTCTGAACCAACCTCTTCCTCTCCTTCAATCATAAATTTTACATTACAAGGTAGAGTGCCGGTATTTATCATGATTTCAAAAGCTTTTACATGAGAGTAAAACTGTCCCTTGTCATCACAGGCTCCTCTAGCAAAAATTGCACCATCAGGATGTTTTTCTGTTGTGTTTATAACTGGTTCAAAAGGTCCGTTCTCCCATAATTCCAAAGGATCTGCTGGCTGAACATCATAATGTCCATAGATTAAAACTGTTGGTAGATTAGAGCCAATAATTTTTTCTCCATAAACAATTGGATGTCCTGCAGTTTTACAAACCTCTAC
>CAJWUS010000138.1 GCA_913047525.1 uncultured Flavobacteriales bacterium
TTTTCAGTAAAGAGAAAACAGGCCCTGTTTTAGGGTGGACTTCAGCAATTGCAGCTTATGGAGCTTTTATTATCCCAAAAGTATTTGGTCAGCAAATAAAAGCTGGTACTGCTGAGTATGCATTATACGGATTTGCTGCTTACTATGTCATCTGTCTTCTGCTTAACTGGTGGTACTATCAAGGACCTAAAAGAGAATTTGATAACCCTTAAAATATATAAAAATGATAAATATAAGAATAATAGATAAAGATTCGAAAAAAAGAATTTCATCTGCAGATAAAAATCTGAAAAGAAAAATAGCTCAGGACGATCCTATAAAAAGAGAAGTAACTAAGGAACCAGGAATGGATGAGGGAGATTCTCCTATGGATCCCCCTGAAGCATATTCTAAAAAACAAGAGGTAATTACCTATGAACAAATGCCTGATGTTATAAAAAAGTTGATGTTAGAACATAAAGTGGCGATTAAAAAATTAAATAAGTTTGAACAATCTCTTCAGGAATTTAAGGAGAATAAATGGAAAATAAATAAAAAAATAAATGATACTTTTTCTGAGTTTTTTCAATTTTTTGATGGAGAATTACTATTGCATAACAGAAAAGAAGAAAAAGTGTTGTTTCCTTTATTAGAACAAAGATTTAGAGAGAGTGGGGAGCATGATACAGCTACTTTCTCACAAACTCCAATTGATATTTTTGAAGACGATCATTATCAATTCATTCAATTAGGAACACTTGCTTTTAATATGATTGGTATTTCATCAAGATTACCTGATGAAGATTCAAAAAATATTGTGAGTGATATGGCATATCAAAATAGTTTGGAGTTAATTGAAATGTTGAGACTACATATTTACAGAGAGGATGAAACTCTTTTTCAATTAGCACATCAATTAATTACCTCTGAGGAATTTGACGAAATGAACATTTTAATTGATCAAGTAAAATAATGGAAAGCAAAAACATTATAAAAGATACTTTTGGCAGGAAACACGATTATTTGCGTATATCTATGACCGATAAATGTAATTTTAGGTGTTTTTACTGTATGCCGGATGAGAAAATAAATTTCTATCCAAACAGTAAATTAATGTCTGCTGATGAATTACTAAATATTGCAAAAATATTTGTTTCGTTAGGAGTTAAAAAAATAAGGTTAACTGGGGGAGAGCCTTTAATTAGAAAGGATGCTAGAGAAATAATTGCCCGTTTATCTAATTTACCAATTGAGCTTGCAATTACTTCTAACGGATATCTGATAGATGAGTATTTGGACTTGTTTCATGAGGTAGGATTGAAGTCCGTTAACATTAGCTTAGACACCTTAGATGCTGAAAAATTTCATGCAATTACAAAAAGAAATTACCTTAAAAAAGTGCTTTCAAACATTAAACTATTTATTGATAATGGTTTTCATGTAAAAATAAATATGGTTGCTTTAAAAGGAGTAAATTTACACGAAATAAAAGATTTTGTTCAGTGGACTAAAAACGAAAGAATACATGTTAGATTTATAGAATTTATGCCATTCAATGGTAATTCCTGGGATTTTTCTAAAATTGTCAGTTATAAAGAAGTTTTAAATATTGTAGAGGAGAATTTTGAATTTGACAGAATACAAGACGCAAAAAATGATACTGCAAAAAATTACAGATTAAAAGATGGTAAAGGAACTTTTGCAGTAATTAGTTCAATTACTGATTCTTTTTGTAGCACTTGCAACAGGATAAGATTAACTGCTGATGGAAAAATAAAAAATTGTTTATTTTCTAATGCAGAATTAGATCTTTTAACTTCATATAGGAAAGGTGATGATATTGAAGAGTTAATATTTAAAAACATAGAATCTAAATTTGCAGAAAGAGGAGGTTTTTCTGATTTTAAAGAATTAAAAGAAGAGAAAGATTTTGGAAAAGGAAGGTGTATGTTTGCAATAGGGGGATAATTAAATAAATAAAAAATGAAAGATAAAACAGTAGCCCAAATTGTAGCCTCAGATATGAGAACTGCAACAATATTTAAGAAATACGGAATTGATTTCTGTTGTGGAGGTGGCAAACCAGTTTCTGAAGCATGTATTGGTACAGAAGTAAAGGCAGAAACTATTTTCAATGAGATTGAAATGTTAGATGCTGAAAAAGCTGAAAAAAATTTTGATAATATGGAGTTAGATGTTTTGTCTAATCATATTTTGGAAACTCATCATGTTTATGTAAAAGAATCACTTCCAATTATTTCAGAGTTTGCTAATAAGGTCGCTAAAGTTCATGGGGCTTCAAATCCTGAAAATATAGAAATTGCAAAGTTGTTTCATGAAGTGACTATGGAACTGCAGCAACACCTTATGAAAGAAGAAGGTATTTTATTTCCTCACATCATAAATTTGGCAATTGCTCACAGAAATAATGAAACAATCTCTGTTCCCTTTGGTTCAGTACAAAATCCAATCAGGATGATGGAACACGAACATGATATTGCCGGAGATGTTTTTAAGAAAATTGAAAAATTAAGCAATAATTTTACTCCACCTGCTCACGCTTGTAATACTTATAAGGCACTTTATCATCATTTAAAAGAGTTTCAAGATGATTTACACATTCATATTCATTTGGAGAATAATATTTTATTCCCAAAATCAATTGAATTAGAGGAAGAATAATAAGTAAGTTACAAAAAGATAAATTTTGAAGAGTTCACTTTTAGTGGACTTTTCTTATACAATAAAGTTAAAAAAGGTTATTAATAACTTAATACTTGCTATAGATAAAATAATGGATAGTAAATATTGCACTCTTTTGCTGCTTATTTTTTTGCTACCAAAATAACTTCCGGCAAATCCACCTATTATTGCAATAATTATCCATATCCAAATATCATCAATAGGTTTGTAGTTTCCTGAACTGATTATTCCGATAAGTCCACTAACAGAATTTACCAAAATAAAAAGTGCAGAAATTGCTGCTGCTTCTTTCATTTTAGCCCATCTGAAAATAAGTAAAATTGGACTCAGAATAATTCCTCCTCCAATCCCAATTAATCCTGAGATAAAACCAAGGATCCCTCCGAAAACAATTCCCAGTCCAAATGGTAAATTTGTCAATCCTTCTCTTTCTTTACCAATTAGCCCTAACATTTTTAGTACTGCAAAGGCTAAGAAAATCCCGAGTATACCTTTGTAAATATCTTCTTGTATATCAATTGCTCCTCCAAGATATGCTAAAGGAATTGAGCCTAAAGAGAAGGGGAAGAAAAGTTTCCATCTAAAATATCCTGCTTTCTTATAGTGATAAAAAGAAATCCCTGCAACAAATATATTTAGGGTAAGTGCAGTTGATTTCATCAAAATAGCTTCCACTGTAAAAAGGGCCATTACTGCATGATAACCACTAGCTCCTCCATGTCCAACAGAAGCATATAAAA
>CAJWUS010000139.1 GCA_913047525.1 uncultured Flavobacteriales bacterium
TGCTGATAAAAAACCAGCTGCAAATAAAGTTAAAATTAAAAGTGTTTTTTTCATAGTTTATAGTTTTAGTTAATTTATTATTCTTTGTCTGGTCCTGCTAGATCAAACTTACCGTCTACAACATGTCCTCTATGGACAAACATGTTATCAGAATGATTTCCTTCTACATTTTCCCAGAAAGTACTTCTTCCTTCAGCATTACCTTGAAGTGATATAGAGTTTACATATTCTTCAAGAGTTGAGTGAATTGTCCATACTTGGAGATCTGACCCTCCGCCTGATAAGTGACTAGAAAATCCACCTGATTGAACCGATCCGTCTTCAATTCCAGGAAAAATAAGCCAATTATTAAAAGCGTCTCCAACAATTTCTGTATTGCCAGTTGTTTGATAATTTCCAAATAAAACAAAGAAACGGGTGTCCCAATCCATGTCTTCTGAATGTCTAACATTGTTATCCCAGTCAATTGTTCTAATCTCATCAGTATGTCCATTCCAATAAGCTAAATATTCTGAAACTAATGTCTCAAAGCTAGCCTTTCCTTCCCCCTCAAGACTTTCCCATGTTTTACCAATTGCTCCTAATGCGTTATCCTTATAGACATCTTCAACTGAAGGATAATTTGACCAGATTACTACATTTGGGCCAGAACCTTGAAAGTGAGTTAACAACCAATGGTTTTTAAATTCTCTGTGCTCAATAGTCATGTCTGTTACTTGTTTGTGCAATCGAACAAATTTTCCAATTTCTTGAGTTGGGACATCAAGGTATGTAAAGTTACCTACCCCTTGAGCATTTGTTGCTGTGGCAACGAAGGCTAAAATAATTATAAATGTTTTTTTCATAATTTATTATTCTTTGTCTGGTCCTGCTAGATCAAACTTACCGTCTTTGATGTGTCCTACATGAATATAGATTTGGTCTTCATGAGCCCCTGCTACTTCTTCCCAAAACGCTGATCCCCCTCCTTCTGTTGCAACGTTATCAGTAGTTACAGCTTTTGCAAAATCTACAAGGGTAGGATATGCGCTAAAAAATCTAACATCATATCCACTTCCCGAAAAGTGAGTAGTATATCCCCCTCCTAATTGAAGTCCTTTTTCTACTCCAGGTCTAGTTTGCCAATCCATATATGCTTTTCCTAGTTTGTTCCAGTCTCCGCTTTTAGTATTGTAACTTCCAACAACAAAAACAAAATTTGTGTCCCAATTAACATCTGGTTTTGCAGAGAAATTGTTCTCCCAATCATAACTTCTTATTTCATCACTATGGTTAGCAAGAAATGAAGCGTATTTTTGACCTAATGCGCCCAGTCTTTTTTGCCTTTCTTCAGAAGCAGCTTGCCATTTTTTACTAAATGCTCCCCATGGGTTATCATTTACCGCATCTTCTGCAGAAGCAAAATATGTTTCCACAACAACAGCATGTCCTGATCCATACCAATGTCGGTAAACCCACTGGCCTTCAATTTTTCTGTCCTCATCAAGAGTTATGTCCATGAATTGTTTGTGTGTCCTAATAAATTCTCCAACTTTATCTGCTGGCAGATCAAAGTATGTTATATCAACTACACCTTGAGCTGATATTGATGTTGTAAACAACAATATCAGAAATAATTTTACTGTTTTCATATTATATTGATTTTTGTTTTGCGTAAATTTAAAAAAAAAAACCAATTCATATGAACAATAGAAGATCATTTATTAAAACTGTTGCCGCAGGAAGTTTAGGGAGCGCACTTGTAGGATGTGAAAAGGCTTCAGATAATCAAAGCAACAAGATTTCCTCAGGCATGAAGAGAAACCCAATTGGAGTTTCAACTTATTCCTTTTGGCAATTTAATGGTAGGGAAACGCCTATAGAATATTGTATAGATAAATCTGCGGAATATGGTTTTGATGGTGTAGAGCTTCTATTAATACAAATGGAGTCTGAAGAAAATTCTTATCTGCAAAAGATTAAAAAACAGGCTTTTCACTCTGGTCTAGATATAATGGGACTTTCTACGCATCAAAGTTTTGTGAGTTCTGACAAAAACAAAAGATTAGAAAATATCAAACTCACTCAACATCAAATAGAAGTTGCTTATTCTCTAGGGATCCCAACTATTCGAATTAATACAGGTCGATGGGGAACTACTAAGCCTAAAGGAAACAAATCTACGTTTGATGTCTTGATGGACAATAAAGGTGTTGAATCTGTTATTGACGGTTATACTGAAGATGATGGTTTTAAATGGGTTATAGATTCTATTGAAAAATGTATTCCTACTGCTGAAAAATGCGGAGTAGTCTTAGGGCTAGAGAATCATTGGGGATTAGGCTTAACCTCACAAGGAGTAATGAGGATTGTTAATGAAATTAATAGCCCTTGGCTAAAAGTTACTCTTGATACTGGAAACTTTTTTGATAATCGTGAAAAACAGTTAGAAGAACTTGCTCCGCACACTTGTCTTATACAAGCGAAAACTTATTTCGGTGGTGCTAAGTGGCCTGCTTTTAACGAAATCAATATAGATTATCCTGCAATTGGCGAATTAATGAGAAAGAATAATTATCGAGGATACATATCTCTTGAGTTTGAAGGAAATGAAGATGCAAAAACAGCAGTCCCTAAAAGTTTAGAATTATTAAGAGACTCTTTTTATTTTAACCTTACTTAAGGATAGATAAAATATTTTTTTACATTTGATAGAATGCAAGAATCTCCTATTCCTTATTATGTTATTGAATTTCTTTCTGAGGAGTGGATAACATGGTCTGCTTTCTCTCTGATCTTTATAGTGACCCCTTTAGTCTTTGCTAAATATTTAAATAGTTCTCAAAAAAAATATTTGCTTTACATAATGAGCGTCTTATTAATAATAGAATATACTGGAGAAAATTTAAAAAACATTCTTAATGGTTTTTGGAATATCCAATATAACCTTCCTATACATTTGTGTGGAATCTCCACTTTGATATGCTGTTTCTTGCCGTTTATAAAAAAACAAAAGAAATGGTTTGAGTTTGTTTATTATACAGGAATTCTTGGTGGGCTTATGTCTATTTTAACACCACAAATTAATCAGTTTGATGGCCAATTAAATGAGTATGTTAACTATTACTCTTCTCATAGTTTAATAATTTTAATCCCTCTATACATGTATATGTATCAAGGGGCTCAACTTACTAGGCTCTCTTGGTTAAGGCTCTTTTTCTACTTGAATCTCTTAGTTATTATTGTAATGCCTCTAAATTTTATAATTGGTTCAAACTACATGTATCTTTCTGAACTTCCAGGTGTTGATAATCCGCTTATAATTGGAGAGTGGCCATATTATATTCTGTTTTGGGAATTATTTGTAGTGTTATTGGCTTACCTTCTTTATGTAATAACTAAAAGACGAATTGCTCTATAGGG
>CAJWUS010000140.1 GCA_913047525.1 uncultured Flavobacteriales bacterium
ATAACTAAAATAACTTCTTTCAATTGATTTTCTATTTTGCACAAATATAATATTATAGACCATATTATATGCTTTATTGCTAAGGCAAAAAAATCTACGCTTTTGTATCTTTGCAAAATAAAAAGCGTTTTCATAGCCACAGCAAAGTAGATTTAAGTAAAGTCTTTAATAAAGAAAATAATGATTAGAATAACAAAAGCATTCAAACTAGAAATGGCACATGCATTACATGGTTATGATGGGCTATGCAAAAATATTCACGGACATTCCTATAAATTGTGGGTAACTATAAGAGGAAAAATAAGAAATGAAAAAGGGCATCAAAAGGATGGGATGGTGATGGATTTTGATGTTATCAAGCAAATTGTACAGCCAGAAATTATAGATAAATACGATCATTCCTTGGTGTTGAATGCTAATTCACCACATGCTCAAATTGACTTTTTCGCTTTTGAAAAGGTATTTTATTTACCCTATCAACCAACCTCCGAAAATTTGGTATTAGATTTTGCAAACCGTATTAAAAGTAAACTTCCAGAAAGAGTAGATCTGTATAAGGTAGTGCTTTCCGAAACGGCAACCTCTTTTGCCGAATGGAATATAGCAGATAATTAATCTTCTGAGACTGCAAGCAAGTGTCTGCGATAAACTGAGAATAATTTAGATTTGGAAATATAACTTACATATCTTTTCTGATTGTAGATTTCTAAAAACCTATTTATCATATGAGTAGATTTTTTTTATTTTTTTAATGAGATTGGATTTGCTGAATCTGTTGTAATATATGCATCAGGATTAATTTCTTTAATAATTTTTAAAACAGACTTTAACTTTCTTCTAGGTACAATACACCAATAAATTCTAACTACCCCATCTCTTCCTTCTCCATTGATTACAGTAACCCCATATCCTTGATCTCTTAATGCTTCTGCTACACTAGGTGATTTAATCGAAGTAAATACTCTAATTACTACGTCTCCAAATCCAAGTATTCTTTCTGCATAGTATCCTAGTATTGTTCCAGCAGCAAATCCAATTGCATATCCTGCTATTAAAATTGGCTTATCAATATCATTAATCACTTTTGCTACTGCAATTATCCAAATTATCGATTCAATAAGCCCTATTAATGCTGCATATACTGGTTTATTTCTACTAATTAATCTAGCTCTCAGGGTTGCTAAACTTTGATCTGCAACTCTTAAAGAAAAAATAATAAATGCGGAAATAAATAAATTCACCTCTTATTTTAGTCTAAGATTTAATTCATCTAATTGTTTCTCATCGATAATAGAAGGAGAATCAATCATTACATCACGCATAGAATTGTTTTTTGGAAAGGCGATAAAATCACGGATACTCTCTTGTCCTCCAATAATAGCGCATAATCTATCAAAACCAAACGCAACTCCACCGTGAGGAGGAGCTCCATATTCAAGCGCATCCATCAAAAATCCGAATTGATCTTTTGCGTGATTTTTCGTAAAACCAAGATGTTTAAACATAAGGTTCTGCAAATCTTTATTATGAATCCTAATACTCCCTCCTCCAATTTCATTGCCGTTAATAACCAAATCATAAGCATTAGCACGTACTGCTGCAGGGTCAGTATCTAGTTTTGCAATGTCTTCCGGTTTTGGAGATGTAAATGGGTGATGCATTGCATGGTATCTCTCATTGTCTTCATCCCATTCCAAAAGAGGAAAATCTAAAACCCAAAGCGGAGCAAATTCATCTGGATTCCTAAGCCCTTGTTCTTCAGCTAAGTGTAATCGTAAAGTTGAAAGGGCTTTTCTTGTTTTATCAGTTTCGCCAGCCATTATTAAAAGTAAATCTCCTTTCTCACATCCTGCTTTTTCGGCCCAAACTTTTCTAGCATCTTCATCAAAAAACTTATCTACTGTCGATTTGCTTGTTCTATCCTCATTATATTTACAATAGATAAGTCCTGTAGCGCCAACTTGTGGTGTTTTTACAAAATCCACTAGCTTGTCCAATTGTTTTCTTGTGTAGTTTGCGCAAGCTTTTGCGTTTATTGCAACTACAAGTTCTGCATTGTCAAATACTCCAAACCCTTTTCCTTGGCAAATATCATTCATATCAACAAATTGCATGTCAAAACGAATATCTGGCTTATCTGAACCGTAAAGTTCCATAGCGGTATCATAGGTCATTCTTGGGAATTCTGATAAATCAACTCCCTTTACTTCTTTAAGTAAATGGCGTGTAAGTCCTTCAAACATTTTTATGATATCTTCTTGCTCAACAAAGGACATCTCACAGTCAATTTGTGTAAATTCAGGTTGTCTATCGGCTCTTAAATCCTCATCTCTAAAACATTTTACAATCTGATAATATTTGTCCATACCAGCAACCATTAACAATTGCTTAAAAGTTTGTGGTGATTGAGGTAATGCGTAAAACTGTCCCTCATTCATTCTGCTTGGCACTATAAAATCCCTTGCCCCCTCAGGGGTTGATTTAATCAAATAAGGAGTTTCTACCTCACAGAATCCTTGAGCATCTAAATATTTTCTCGTTTCAGTAGAAACCTTTGCTCTAAGCATTAGGTTTTCTTTTACCGGACTTCTTCTAATATCGAGATAACGATATTTCATTCTCAGTTCATCACCACCATCAGTTTCATCCTCAATAGTAAAAGGAGGAGTTTTAGAGACATTTAAAATAGTTAATACTGTAACTTCAATCTCAATCTCACCGGTAGGGATATTCTTGTTTTTTGATGCTCTTTCAATTACTTTTCCTTCAATTTGTATTACAAATTCACGACCTAATTTTCTGGCCTTAGTGCATAAATCAGCATTTACATCCATATTAAAAGCCAATTGTGTGAGCCCATATCTATCTCTCAAATCAACAAAAGTCATACCTCCAAGATCTCTTGTTTTTTGCACCCAACCACTTAAAGTTACTTCTACACCAATGTTAGATATATTTAATTCTCCGCAAGTATGTGTTCTTAACATCTTCTTTTTTTATTTGTTTGCGAAATTACAAAACAAAATCAGATATTTGCAAAATGAAAATAAATCCTTTTGATGATAATTTTTTTATGAAAGAGGCGCTAAAAGAAGCTAAAAAGGCGGTCGAAAAAAATGAGGTTCCCGTTGGGTGTGTAATTGTTTGCGACAATCAAGTTATTGCAAGAGCTCATAATTATACTGAGGCGCTAAATGATGTTACTGCCCATGCTGAAATGCAAGCATTTACTTCTGCTGCAGATTATCTTGGAGGAAAATATCTGAATGAGTGCACGCTTTATGTAACTCTAGAGCCTTGCGTGATGTGCGGGGGAGCATCTTATTGGTCCCAAATTAAAAAGATTGTTTATGGAGCAAAAGATGAAA
>CAJWUS010000141.1 GCA_913047525.1 uncultured Flavobacteriales bacterium
AAGTCTCTTCCAAAATGCAATGCATTTCTGGCTAATTTTCCTGCAGTTTTCCATTTTTCTATTTCTTCAGGATTCAAACATTCCCTCCAGAATAGTAGAGTATAAAGCACCAATGCGCGTTATTTCGGGTTTATTCTCGGTTAAATCAATAATGGTTGATTCAATGCCTTTTGGTTTTTCTCCATCAAGATAGTAACAATTAGAACCAAATATTTCTTTTGCCTCATCCAAGTTTTGTGCAGTCTTTTGACCATGTAAATTTACACTTGTGGTTACTATTGGTTGATTCTCTGCCAAATCTAGTGCAGTATTGTTTAGAGGTACACGAATTGCAATATTGCCATTTCTAGTAACACCTTTGGCAAAATCTTTCTGGGATTTAAGTATTAGTGTTATAGGTCCTGGTAAAAATTCTTCCACAATCTTTTTTGCCTTTTTGTTCACTTCACAAAAATCATAAATTAGACTTACATCATTTAGCATAATGCTTAATCCATCGGTTTCTTTACCTTTGATTCTAAATAGTTCATCAACTGCTTTTTGACTAAAAGGATCACATCCCATGCCCCAAACTGTATCGGTGGGGTAAATCACAATCTTTTCATTCTGAATTGCCTTCTTAGCCTCATTAATGGAAACCATCATGAGTGCTGAGAAATACTACTTTTAATGTCTTTGGTAAATTATCGTTGTTCGATTGGTCTAAATGTACGGTCTATAGGCCCTACATACCTAGCCCTTGGTCGAATAAGCCTGTTATTACTATATTGTTCTAAGACATGTGCCGTCCATCCTGCTATTCTTGACATAGCAAATAGTGGGGTGAATAGATCTTTGGGAATATCAAGTCCATAGAGAAGTGGTGCCGAATAAAAATCAACATTAGTTATGATTGGTTTTCTGTCTTTGACCTGTCTTTCAATTTCTTCAGCTACTTCAAAAAGTACCATGTTGCCTTTCTCTTCCCAAAGTTGCTTAGCCATTTTCTTTAGGTGCGGTTTGCGAGCATCATCGACTTTGTAAACTCGGTGTCCGAATCCCATGATTTTTTGTTTGGAATCAAAGGCATTTTGTATATAGGCTGAGGCCTTCTTCTTTTTCCCAACTTCTATAATCATATCCATTGCTTTTTCATTAGCACCTCCGTGTAGTGGACCGCTTAGCGTTCCTACGGCAGATGTGATGGCGGAGTGCAAATTTGCTAATGTTCCTGCCGTTACTCTAGCCGAGAAAGTAGATGCATTAAATCCATGATCTGCCAGTAAAATAAGATATAAATTTAGTGCGTTTATTTGTATCTCACTTGGATCTTTACCATGTAGCATCCTGAGAAAATCTTCAGAATGGCCTTTAGTTGGATCAGCCTCAATGATTGGTAAGTTTTCTCTTAGTCTATGTATAATTGCAACAGCCGTTGAGATTTGCCCTACTAATCTTAGTGCTTTAGGTGGTAATTCTTTAAGAGGTACATTTTTTTCATAGTGTCCTAAAACGGAAACAACAGTTCTTAGTGTACTCATTGGCGAGGTTTTACCTACTAATTCAGTAATCACTTTTATTACTTCATCAGGTAAAACTCTTGCTTCACCTACTTTCTTTGTCATTTCGTCCAAGCGTTCTTGGTTTGGCAATTCATTATCATAAAGTAAGCAAATGGTTTCTTCAAAAGTTGAGCTGAATGCCAAATCATCTATATTGTATCCACAATATCTTAAGATTCCTTTTTCACCATTAACTGAGCTTAGAGTCGTATCTGCAGCAACAATTCCCTCTAATCCTTTTACAGGTTCGGAGACTGAGTCTTTGTTATCTTTTGGAAGAGACACATTTTATCAGTAAAGACTATGATATTTAGTATTTACCAATTATTCTTGATTGTATTTAGTAACACGAATTCCTAGTTCGCCTCTTATTGCAGGTCGTTTCATTATTTCTTTCATTTTCAGATCAAAAGCAGTTTCCAGATCAACATTCATTGCGATAGCATGACCTAGAATTAAAATTAGAATATCGGCCAATTCCTCTGCTTTTTGAGATTCAGGTTTTCCTTTTGTAAAACATTCAGATAATTCTCCTAATTCTTCAATAGTTAGCAATATGCGATAAGCCATATCGTGCCCATTATTCTCTTTTTTACTAAATTCATGCTTATCATGGAATTCTTTTACTTTTGTCAACATATTAGCATAAGTTTGACTCATATTTCATTATGAAGCGTGGTCTTTGTTACACTTTCTATATTATTTGATCTAAAATCTGAAGTAGATAAAATCACTTGTATCTACAGGTTTTAGTAATATTGCTAAAGATAGCATAATTCCAGTTACAAGAGCCCATTTAGAGGAGGGCAGTTTTGCAATCACGTTCTTCAAGCCACCATAATTATAGCTAATATAATGCATAATAAAGAAAGAAGGAATCAATACAAATAAGTGAAAATACATAGGTCCTGAAAAACTAGAATTGAAAACATCCCAACTAAAATTCGCATTATAGCCTAATGAAGTTTTTAGTGCCATACTAAGCATATTATCATTCTGAAGTCTGAATATAAGCCATGTCCAGAAAACAAATAATTGTGTCAAAAATAAGCTTGAAAAACTAAAAGATACCGGAAAAGCATGTTTCATTTTTTTTACCAATCCACTATCTTTCATAAATTTATGAATTAGAATGGCTATTCCATGCATTAAACCCCAAATAATAAAATTCCAACTAGCACCATGCCACAGTCCACCTAAAATCATAGTAATCATTGTTGCTTTGATTAAGACTTTCATTCCTCCTTTACTGCCACCCAATGGAAAGTAAAGGTAATCTCTCAGCCATGTGGACAAAGAGATGTGCCATTTTCTCCAGAATTCTTGAGGATTATGGGCAAAATAGGGATGTTTAAAATTTTCAGGTAAGTCTATACCAAAAAGTTTTGCAGAACCTATAGCAATATCCGTATAAGCTGAAAAATCTGCATATATTTGTATTCCAAAGAACAAGGCACCACACCAAACTAACCAAAAATTTGTTAGATCTTGTTCAGTCGTAAATAGGTTATTTACTTGTATAGCAATGTTATCAGCTATAACAAATTTCTTGAATAAACCATATATTATGAATGTCAAACCAATTTTTAAATTATTTTCCTGGAATACTAATTTTTTAGTAATTTGAGGATTGAAATGTGAATATCTAACTATTGGACCTGCTACTAGTTGGGGAAAGAAAGCAGCATAACAAGCAAAATCAATGATTGATTCTTGTGGTTTTACCTTTTCTCTATAGATATCTATTGTGTATGACATTGTCTGAAAAGTATAGAAAGAAATTCCAATTGGCAGTAACA
>CAJWUS010000142.1 GCA_913047525.1 uncultured Flavobacteriales bacterium
TGTTGATGATATTGCAAAGAATACTCATTAAACCAAACCCCGCTACTGCGGGGCTCATATGCCAAAACACTCATTCAGTTTTGCCGTGGATTATTTGAAAGAGAATGGACTCTTCGGCATAATGGAAATGACGGGAAAGGACAAATTTTATTTTTCAGACAGTCACAATGAAATTTCCGAACCTTACCATTTTTTCCCAAAAAACATTCTCATAATGGTTCTTCCTATTTTTCTCTCAAAACCAAGCTTTGTCGTAGGCGTACCAAGTGCTCGAGCAATTGATTGACGAAGCGTTTGCAAACCAAATGCCCGTTTCCAAGACCAGCTAAATCCGAATTTTTTTCCCATTTTTAATCCTTTATCATAATTTAAGTAATTTCAAATGAATTGAACAACCCCACAGGTGGTGTAAAAAAACACCATAAAGTAAGTTGAATACCCAATATATCATCACAAAGGATGTTCTTTCATCCATTGTTTAAGATCAGGGTCTTCTTTTCTTCTCAGATCAATATGCTTCTGCATTTTCTTACCAATTTCATTAGCCTCTTTGATATGTTTTCTCAAAATTGGATCATTCCATACCCGTTTCCGGACTATAGCAGTCATATTAAGTTTCCTTTAGTTTTTTTCTATTTTTATTAGATTACACCTTGAATTTATATCTATCAAATACACCCATCATCCCACAAACAAAAAAGCCCAACGAATCAGGGGTTTTTTGGTGTAAATCACATTAATCATTTTATGGTCTTTAAATAATTATAAAACCTTGGCTTTCCTTACAAAAGACCATAAATCTTTCTATCATTTCTAGAATTGTTTTTTCATCATCTTTTGTTGCCCATGTACATTCATCTTCAATATATTGATCAAAATAACTGCATTCCATCCCATTTTTACAACAGTCGTAAAGACTAATTGCTTTTTCTTCACTTATAAAATGGCCAGAATTTGATTCCCCTGCTTCAAAATCATACTCATCACCTTTAAATTTATATTCTTCGTTTACAAGCTCATTAGTATACTGCACATATTGCCAGATTGTATACCAATTTCTATTACTGCAACTAAACTTAATGGAATTTTTAGGCAGACCTCTTGAATCTAAATAGTCATCCAAACTATCGTAACTAACACCATTAATTATAATACTAACAGGGAAAACAAATTCTGCATCTGATGTGTGACTATTATCAATTCTTTTGCCAATTAAATCAAATCCCATAATATTATCTCTTTTTACTCATATCCAAATCTACACATCATCCCACAAACAAAAAAACCCACGAAGGTGGGGTTTTTGGTGTAACTCACATCAATCTTTTATGGTCTTAAAATGAGAACAACAACTACAAACAAACCTATTATTGCTCCGACAACTATAATATTGTCAAATATATGCATTGTAATCTTCTTGGGTTATTAATCAGAATAAAAAAGAACAAAAAATATTAGTGAAAAACTACAAAATACCTTGGATACTTTAATTTAATAAAGTATCCAAGGCTACAAATCGGCTAGGATACCATATTTTGTAATCTATTATTTACAGAGTCTATGTCAATATCAAACTCTGTAAGTAACCTTGCCATTACACCTTTCTCACCTTCAGTCATAACTCCATCGGCCAGTAAAACATGCCAAACTAATGCAAGCGCATCTATTTGGCTATCTAATGAGCAGCCTTTAAGAGAACTGACTGCATTTCTATGAGTAGCTTCACCTCTTTTGATTTTTTCACCAAATAGGTCAGAATCCCAATCTAATTTCAGGAATTCTGGATTTCTGCAAACTGAAGCCATTTCTTGTTCAGAAAATTCTCCATCTGCTCCACCCATTTCTATACATAGAGTTACTATAGCTTCTGATTTAAGTAATGCCATTTTATTACCTCGTTTTTTATTGATTGTTAGTTGTGTTCCTGTTAGAATATATTACAAATTTATTGAAAGAGGAAAATAAATAATCAGATGCGAATATATTCTTTATCTTGGAATTAAAACTCTTTCGAAAAGAATACAATCATAATTCTTTAGTAAAATCATCCAAATTTCCTTTCTTTACATGTTTTTTTGGGACATCGCCTTTTTTTGACTTTGATGTAGAACTCCCTGATGAGAATATATTCTTCATCTTGGAATTAAAATCTCGAGCAATCGACGGACTGGAAACAATAAGCCCTGCACTGAAATTCGAATCTTCGCCCTCTTTGAATTGTGGATGATCACTAATCAAAGTAAAACCTTTTTTTATGCTATATACAGTTGGATTGTCAGTATACCGACGATCTGGCTGGCCATCTTTGCGGGTGTGTAGCCACGTTCTTCCTAATATTTCAGAATCACTTGGTGGGTTTTGAGCTGTATCTTTCATATCTGTGTAACCTGAGTGCATTTTTTCATATCCGATTGCAGAAAAGCCAGACTGTTTTACATTAACCAGACAAACATCTGGCATAAAAAATATTTCATCGTTATCTGTTGGGTCTTTCCAACCATGTATATCAATATTTGTATCCAGAAATTTTATACTCCATAATCCAGCAGATGGAAAAACATTCTCTGCATTATTCACAAAATCAAACGCTTCTTTGACAGCATTCATCCTTTTTTCACCATTACTATCAATATCAAATTCTACATTCGTCCTTTGGGCTTGTTTACCCTTTCTATAAAATATAAATAACCCTACCCAGCATAAAACAGCAAGAAACGAAAAGAAATCAATATCTGTCCATAATCCCATCTGAGGAAAAACAATAAATCCTAAAATACCCAAAGTCCACTTTTGAGCTCTGAAATATTTTTTACTGCTGTTTTGTTGCATGGTTGTGTACATTTCTTGTGCAGAAACTTCTTTCGCACCTTCATCACTCAACAATGCAGTATAGTTAACTTTGTCTTTATTCATTGAAACTTTATACTTAAGCATGATTACTCCTAATAAAATGTGTTTTAAATAATCACTGTTAGAGCAATTACTATACTTAAACATAAGAAATAATTAATTTATTACAACCTTAAAAAATAAAATATTTTTTATTTTGTAGTCTTGTTCAAAAAAGATACCATTATCTCTTAACTTGGCAAATCGCTTGTAATATTAAGCTGTCAACACCACTCATGAATAATTCATCTAACGTTTGAAATCAGTACAATCAACCAGTTTGCTGATTCCAGAAAACCCTCTTTAAGAAACATTCCTCCGGATTCAAACCCGCCGCCAATGAACATGATCAAAAATCCATAAACCAGAATATTTGTAAAAACTAAAAACAAAGTAGAAAATATTTTACCGCTCTTTATGATATCCGGCTGACTGTAGCTAAACT
>CAJWUS010000143.1 GCA_913047525.1 uncultured Flavobacteriales bacterium
AAGTAGAAAATGAATGAAAAAATAAGTTGAGGTATGTTTATTCCGGATAAAGAATGTAAAAGTCCGGTAACAATTACAGACTCTTCACTTCCCATTGCAATATTTTCTGAAGATATTGTACTCATGTCAAAGAAAAGAATTTCTGCAAAAGAGGATATTATTATAGTAAGTACAACCCAAAGTAAAAATTGTGTAAGCCCTACTAAAGCCACTCCCACTATTTTTCCCATCATTAACTGAAAGGGTTTAACAGAAGAGATAATTACTTCCACAATACGGCTTGTTTTTTCTTCAATAACTCCCCGCATTACCATAGTACCATACATAAATATAAACATATATATAAGGATGCCACTTATAAAGCCAATCCCAAAGCTTACCTCTGCATTTCCACTTGTTTCCCCATCATCCCCAATAATGATAGTTTCTAACTTAATTTTTGTATCTGTTTGTTTCAATATTTGCAAATCAATTCCTGCTTGTTTTAACTTTTCTCTTTGCATGATATCAGATAATTTATTCTCTATCTCTTTTTCTACACTCAAACTAACTTGTTTATTTGAATAGAGCGTAAAATCTGTAACATCATTAATATATAGGATTGCATAATAAGGACTTGCATTGAAATCATCTTTTATTGTATTAATCTCCTGAGAAGGAATTTTTACAAAATGCAGATTATCGGTATCGGTAAGTTGTTTAGAAAAAAAGTCGTTTGGTTCGTATAAAGCAATGAATCTTTCATCATGCCCTTGCATTGCTAAAAAAGTAGGTAAGATAATTACAGAAGCCATTAGTAATGGCCCTAATATTGTCATAACAATAAAGGACCTTTTCCTAACCCTTACTAGATACTCCCTTTTTATGATAAGCCAAATCTTACGCATCTTTAACAGCTTTAATAAAGATTTCTTCCATACTAGGGGTTTCCTTTTTGTAAGAAACTACCTCATAATTATTATTGATAAACGCTAAAGCCTTTTTTCCGCTAACACCTTCTTTTAGTTGTATGTGAAACATATTCTCTTTTTTCCCGATTACTTGATAGCATTCATTATCAGTTAACTCAGAATTCTGAGTGATTACCTCATAACTATTGTTAGTGAATTGTTGTTTTATGCTTTCAATAGGTCCTTCAAGTATGGTTTGTGATTTATTGATAAGTGCGATATAATCACAAATCTCCTCAACCGACTCCATTCTATGAGTAGAAAAAATGATTGTAGTTCCTTTTTGACTTAGTTTCAGTATTTCTTTTCTGATAATTGCTGCATTTATTGGGTCAAAACCTGAGAATGGTTCATCAAAAATCAATAGTTTTGGCTCGTGAATCACAGTTACCAAAAACTGAACTTTTTGGGCCATTCCTTTACTGAGTTCTTCCACTTTCTTATTCCACCAATCTAGAATATCGAATTTATTAAACCAATACTTGAGTTTTTTAATCGCTTCAGTATAATTCATACCTTTTAATTGAGCCAAATAAAGCGCTTGCTCTCCAACTTTCATTTTCTTGTAAAGACCTCTTTCCTCTGGTAAATAACCAATTTCGTATATATGGCGTTTTTGTAAATTTTCACCATTAAAAAATATCTCACCTCTATCTGGAGCAGTAATCTGGTTGATGATGCGCATTAAGGTGGTTTTCCCTGCACCATTGGGGCCTAAAAGTCCGTAGATACTCCCTTTTGGAACAGAAATCTTTACCTTATTAAGGGCGGTATAATCTCCATATTGTTTTACAACATCTTTTACTATAAGGAGATCTTCTTGCATATTTTATCCAAACATTTCTCTTACTCTATCAAAAAATGATTTGTCACTTCTTGATGGGTTTGGTGTAAAATTATCTGATTTTCTGCAGTTCTCAAAGAATTTTTTCTCCTCTTTTGATAAATCTTGAGGAGTCCAAACGTTAATATGTACTAGTAAGTCTCCTTTACCATACCCATTTACTGATGGTAATCCTTTCCCTTTTAAGCGTAAAATCTTACCACTTTGAATTCCTTGTTCTAATTTGATTTTTACTTTTCCTGTAACGGTAGGAATTTCACAATTGGCACCTAATGCAGCATCAGCGAAACTAATGTAATGATCAAAATGTAAATTATTTCCATCTCGGATTAATTTTTCATGATCTTCAATAGCAATGAGTACAATCAGATCTCCATTTACTCCATCAAAAGGGGCTGCATTTCCTTTTCCACTAACTTTTAGTTGCATCCCATCTTCAACACCAGAAGGGATTGTGATTTTGACAGCCTCAGTTTCTTTTATCATACCGTTTGCATCACTTCCTGATGGACGATTATCGATACTTTTACCGTTACCACCGCAATGTGGACATGGGCTTGAGGTTTGCATTTGGCCTAGAATTGTATTACTTATTCTGGTTACTTGTCCACTCCCATTACAAGTACTACAAGTGGTATAGGTTACCCCTTCAGTATTTACTAGTCGGCTAACTTTTATCTTTTTTTCAACTCCTTCAGCTACTTCTTTTAGGTTTAAGGATAATCGGATTCTAAGGTTAGTCCCTTTTACAACTCGTCTACCTCTACTTCCACCACCAAATCCACCAAAACCGCCACCACCAAAGATGTCTCCAAATTGAGAAAAGATGTCATCCATATTCATTCCTCCTCCAAATCCACCTCCTGCAGCACCTCCCATTCCTGCATGACCAAACTGATCGTACCTTTGTTTCTTTTCTGGATTACTTAACACATCATAGGCTTCAGCTGCTTCTTTAAATTTTTCTTCAGCAGTTTTATCTCCCGGATTTTTGTCTGGATGATATTTAATAGCAAGCTTTCTGTATGCTCTTTTTATTTCTTTTGGATCAGCACTTTTGCTTACACCTAATACTTCATAAAAATCTCTTTTCGACATAGTTTATTCTTTATTTGCAACTACAACTTTTGCATAACGCAATACTTTTTCTCCGAGTAGATACCCTTTCTCAATTACATCAATTATTTTTCCTTTATCTTTATTAGTAGGAGCAGAAATATTTGTTATTGCTTCATGAAAATCAGTGTCTAATTCTTTTCCTTTAGGATTTTCCATCTCAGTTAGTCCTTTCTTTTCAAGTTCTGACTTTAGTTGTTTGTATATTAATACAGGGCCATCTTCATCAGAATAATTATTTGCTTTTATTGATCTTTCAAGATTATCCAGAATTGGCAGTAAAATGGTCATAATGTCCTTGTTCGCAGAATTAAAAAAATCAATTCTTTCTTTTGCAGTTCTTTTTCTAAAGTTTTCAAACTCAGCAAA
>CAJWUS010000144.1 GCA_913047525.1 uncultured Flavobacteriales bacterium
CAAATTATTAAGTAGGTTGACATGGATGGTAGATTGGAGTATATTACCTAAGTCGGTCAAGCACTTGCTAATCTGACACCATAAGCAGACTTGCTATTATTCTAATGAAATTCCACCAGTTCAATCCCCCATGCGACGAAATAAATGCCGCATTGTTTAAGAATGTACAAATTCCCAAGTACCGTACTGTAGATGTAGTTGGTATTGAAGAACTTGATGTTGATTCCATCAATTTTAAAAATTTAAATGGACAAATAATCAATCTTGCTAGATCGACGGGAACTGATAAAGATAATGTAAGTCAATTACAAGAAAGTTTAGCAAATGAAGGATGGGATCTTACTAAAGTTCCACCAATAGTTGAAGAAAAAAGTTTAACATTATTTGATGGCTTTAGTAGGCATGAAGCTTTACTTAATTTGCAACAACAAAAAGCACCTTACTTAGTAGTTAAAAGAAGGGGTGGATTTACTGTTGATGATGTTATTGATGAAATTGGATTAGGTGCTAACAACCATTCTCAATCTAAAAAAGCAACTATAGCAGATTTTAAGAAAAGATTTCGTGCTTTTGTAATTAGACAGAATGAGGATGGAAAAGAAGTAACACTTGATGATGGAAGAAACTGGTTTAATTCTATTCCTAATCCATTTAATGATAAAAAAGTTGATGCTGCAATAGACGATGTTTTTACTGCAGAAAAGGCAAGAAAGAATATGGAATCTTTTACTAAAAAGCTTGCAGAAGAAAAAGCTGCTTCTCTACTTAATGTTGGTAAGTCTGATGTTGTTGCTGTTGTAAAGAACAGGCAGGGAACTACAACATATGTTAAAAGGGCTGTTACTGATATTCTATATTATTTCGATGAGCATGGTAAAGTTCCTTCTGTAATAGGATATTTAGATAAAATAGAAGCAGAAGATAGTGAGAAAAAGCGTAGAGATCTGGAAAAAGAATTTAAGAGGATCAATAAGGCTATGGCAGGTTTATTAGCTGCCTATAAACAAGATCCTGATTTTGAATTCATTAAATTTGAGGGTCATCTTCCTCAAATAATTGATGAAGAAACAGATCTCGTTAAGTATTAAATATTAGAGGGGTTTATCACCCCTCTTTTTTTATGGAGATTTAGGAGAACAAAACTCAATTACTTTCTGTGCTATTAAGTTAGGAGTAACTGCTCTTGCTGCGGCATATGCTTCCAATTCCATCATTATGTGCTCAGGTTCATATTTCATTCCAATATATTCTTCAACAATAGCATTTACTTCTGAGAAATTCATTCCCGATTTTTTAATAAAATTTGCTAAAGCTTCATCTTTAAAAAGTTTAGAGGTATAACCATCACCAAATTTTCCAATAGCACAATCTTGGACCAAATGGTGTGCTTCGTGCCTTAAAGTATCTAAATCATTTGCAGTCCAATTTACCCTTACTCTACCTTTTTTGTGATCATAATTATCTTGACATATTATCAATTTCCCTTTGTTAGGAAAATACATTCCAGCAACATCTTTTGTTTTTAATACTTCACATCCAGGAGGATTTAAGTATGTTTTTACACCAACAGATTTAATAGCATTCCATAAGGTTTGATGTTGAGTGTAAAGGTCACCAGAAATTTTTTCTGTATTATTGGCATTTGCTGGAGATACTATTGTACCAAGAGTAATCAATGCAATTAAAAATTTGTTCATACTAGGGTCCATCCACCCATTTAATACCTCTACATTATACACGATATTGTAGGGGGAGCAAGGATCTTGTGATAAATATATACGGAGACCTGCGTAACAAAATGAGTATTGAAAATCATCGTAAATGGAAACTTAAAATGTATGGACATTGGCGCGATACATTAGAGCAACGTCTAGCAGGAGTAAATGCTGCTATGGCAAAATTAGAAGAACAAATGAATAGAGATGTGGAAGAAAAGTTTTATACAAATGAGAACTAATGGCCACGGGTGGAAAGAAAGAAGAATATGATTTTATTCCACCTGATGATGATTTGGAATGGGGATGTGAATGGAGAATGAATATTAGAGACCTTAGGATGGTTTATAGTTCAATAGATTATTATTCTCATATATGGCCCGGACCACCAGAAAGACCAAAAGAAGAGAAGGAATTTTTAGAAAATTATAAAATTAAATTATTTACAATGATTACCGACTATAATTATGCTCACCATGAGGTAGAAGACGACTAAATACTTAAAAACTAAGAAAAATGCCGTATCACATTAAAACTTCTAGCGTATTAAACCCAACTATTGGTGATGTATATTGGAAAGGAGATAATACATGGACAGAAACTTATGCTGATAGAGAGGTTTTTGCCGAAAAAGCACCTGCTGATACTTTAGCAGCAACTACTGAAACTCGGACTTTAGGGAATCAAACTATCACATATCAACCAAAGTGGTGGAAAGATTGCACCGTAGTGACTGAATAATGGTAACAGCAAGAACTACCCCCATAGAGAATAGAAATTTTTTATCTCCTACAGGGTTTAAATTTTCTATTAAGAGAATTCCTAAGGTATCTTATTTTTGCAATCAAGCTAATATTCCATCATTAGATCTTGGAGTAGCAATGCAACCTACTTACTTAAAGGATATTCCTACACCAGGAGATAAAATTGATTTTGGTGATCTTACTGTAAGGTTTTTGGTTGATGAAGATCTTGGAAATTATGTTCAACTACAAAGGTGGATACGGGGGTTAGGATTTCCTGAAAGTCTTCAAGAGTTTACTGACTTGGAAAAGGATTCAACTATGCCTGCAAACTATTATAATCAAGGAGATGATATCTATTCAGATGGAACTTTGCAAATTTTAAGTAGTAATTTTAATGCTAAGTTTAATGTAATGTTTAAAGATCTATGGCCTTATTCATTATCAACATTAAATTTTGATGCTACAGATACAGATATAGAATACTTTACAGCAGAGGCATCTTTCAAGTATACTATTTACGATATAACAGATTTAAATAATAAAGCACTTTGTGGATGTGACTAAATGAGTATTGACCTTGTTTCATTGCAGGGTATGTGGGAAAAGGATTCAAAGATAGATCCAGATAATTTACATACAGAATCATTAAATATCCCCTGCCTTCATGCAAAATATTTTGACTTATATAATACAATATTTCTTCTAAGAAAGAAAGCAGAACAGCAACGTAAGAATATTCGTCATGAAAGATATGAATACTTCTCAGGTAAGGCTGACCCAGAAGTATATGTAGAAAATCCCTTTGGAAAGA
>CAJWUS010000145.1 GCA_913047525.1 uncultured Flavobacteriales bacterium
TTTGTCCATTATAATCTTTTATTAATCTTTGTATATGATTAGATCCTAATAGTTCTGGATTTTGCTCAGCCCATTTTGAAGGTCTATAGCTATACTTTAACTGAATTTTTTGTTTGTTCCAATATAATGCTTGTGAAATACAAAGTGCTGAACCCATTGTATTGGCAATTAAATCCCCAGATGATGCACCCCACTCTTTCGAAAAACCATCTAAAATTTCAACTGCTGTAAGAAAGAAACTACCTGAAAACCCACCATACCAAATTGCCTGTTTCTCACTAACCCCTGCCCACTGATATGCTTTAATTCCGCTTACTCCCATATAATAGGAAGTAGTGATATGCCCTAGTTTATCCATCTGTAACCATTCCCCATTATCATCTATAAAATGAAAACTACTTCTAGGATAATCTTTATACCAAAGGGAATTAAGCCCAATAAGGGTAGTGGCATAAGTTGTACCTTCAGTAATCAGTAAAATTTTTAATTTTTGATTGTTTTGTTTTTTCTTGTCAATTCGCTGAGCTGAAGAATAAACAATTAAGAAAGAAAATATTATCAGAAACGATTGTTTCATTTACAAAATAGTCGCTTTACAATCTGCCAGAATGTCAAATACTTTTTCCTGAGTTGAAGCTTCTGCATAAGTTCTTAAAACTGGCTCAGTACCGGAAGGACGAATCATAAGCCATGTATCCGCATTAAAGAAAAATTTAAAGCCATCAGTAATATCAACTCTCTTCACTTGGTATTTTCCAAAATGTGTAAATTTTCCTGCTTTACAATCCTCAATAATTTTTAGTTTAGTATCGTTATCAATATGTAAATCAATACGATCAAAAGCAAAAGGACCAACAATTGCATACACCTCAGAGATTAAGTATTCTAATGATTTTCCGGATTTAGCCATAAATTCAAATAGGATTAATCCCATCCAAATTCCATCACGCTCAGGAATATGACCTGTAGTAGCAATTCCTCCTGACTCTTCTCCTCCTAATAACACTTCTTCTGTAATCATTTTTCCTGCAATATGCTTAAAGCCAATCTGAACTGTTTCTTGCTCCAATCCATAATGCTTACACATTTGTTCTACTTTTACTGAACAAGAAAATGCAGTAACTACTTTCCCTGACATTCCTTTATATTTCACCATGTAGTGAATTAATAAAAGGATAATATGATGTGAATCTACAAAGTTTCCTTTGCTATCATAAAGTCCAATTCTATCCGCATCACCATCAGTTGCAAGTCCACAATCCAAAGCATTATTTTTCATCAAATCAGAAAACTCTTGTAAATTTCTATGAATTGGCTCAGGAGCAGTACCTAAAAACCCAGGATTATCATCACAATGCAACAAAGTAGCATTTGGTAAGAGGCGTTTTACGGCATTCATTCCTGCACCAAACATAGCATCATATGCAAAATTCATATCCGAATTATTTATTGCATCCAGATCAAAGCTTGCTGCTGCATGTTTGCAATACATATCTTCCAGATCAACATAAATTACTTTACCCTCAGCAACTAAACTTCCCATACTAATTGCATTATAATCTACTGAATTGGCATCAGGAATTTTATTTTCAACAGATGTAATATCAGCAGGCAAAAGAGGTCCTCCAAAATAACCTTTTAGTTTGTAGCCGTTATAACTTGGAGGATTATGAGAAGCTGTAATCACCACACCCAAAGATGCTTTTTCTTTCACCACACCTAAGGAAACCATAGGAGTAGAAACAAAGCCTTTTGCAATTTTCACTAATACTCCTTTACTTGCTAAAACCTTAGCAGCAGTTTCTGCAAAAAGCTCTCCTGCAAAACGACAATCATGTCCAATTACTACTGAAGGATTGTCATTATTCTCATTCAACCAATCTCCCACAGCAATACTTACTCTAGATACGTTATCACAGGTATATTCTTTTGCAATGATTGCTCTCCAGCCATCCGTTCCAAACTTAATTTCCGTCATTCTTTTGTTTAATTATTAATCGTGCAAAACTAATAAATTAGCGCATTATTTTTCGTTTATTTAATGCCCTTCTGTATTTTTTTGCATTTCTACTATGTTCTCTTGATGTTTTTGCAAAATTATGGTAGCCAGAAAAATCCTCTTTTGCGCACATAAAAAGATAATCATTTTTGCTTGCATTTAGTACCGCATCAATGGAATTAATAGATGGAATACAGATTGGTCCGGGAGGCAATCCTTTATGCAAATAGGTATTGTAAGGGGAATCGATTTTTAAATCTTTTGTCAGCACCCTTCTTATGGAAAAATTACCAATGGCAAAAATAATAGTTGGGTCCGATTGTAATTTCATTCTTTTCTTCAATCTATTGAGATAAAGCCGAGCAATAACTGGTCGCTCATCTTTTTTGTAAGACTCCATTTCCACAATGGAAGCAACAGTTGTTATTTCTTTTTTCGTAAGCCCTTTTTCTTTTGCTTTTTCTATTCTTTCTTTGTTCCAAAACACCTTATATTCTTTTAACATTCTGTCAACAAACTGCTTTGCTGATGTATTCCAATAAAACTCATAAGTATTTGGAATAAATATTGATGAAATATTTTCTTTTGAGAATCCATTAGTATCTAAAAAAACAGAATCAGTAATTAAATTAATAATTAATATTGAATCTGTTTCTAACTGACTTGCTATTTTTCCAGCTAATTGATCCTTTGTTCTTAAATTATGAAATCGGATTTTCAAAGGTACTTGGTTACCAGAACGCAACATGTTAATCAAATCATTATTATTCATTTCTCTGTTGATAAAGTATCTTCCAGCTTTTACATTAAACTTAAAATTTTTCCTTTCTGCTACCCATTCGAAAGAGTTTTTATCTATAAGCAACCCTTCATCAGATAATATGCGTACAACATCAGAAAATTTGGAAGTTGTAGGAATGTAAATGAATTGCTCAGTTTTATCGTTTAATTTTATGTTGGGCTGATACACATAACTATACAATCGGTGAGCTAAAAGTACGCCTAACAAAAAAATAATTCCAACAAAAGAGATAATTACTTTTTTGATAAATGAGGGTTTCTTCTTAAATCTTCTTCTTTTTTTCAATTACAGATTTTCTAGAATTAATTTTGCTTTATGATTTGGGGCAATTTCTAAAATTTTATGCAAATAAAGTTTTGTGTCTTCTATTTTATTTTGGATTTGTGCAGAAAGTACTAAGTTCTCATAGGCCAAAACATAATCCGGATCTAAAGCAATGGCTTGTTTTAAAC
>CAJWUS010000146.1 GCA_913047525.1 uncultured Flavobacteriales bacterium
AGTAATTAGTGCTATTGTTCCACCAGAAACGCCAGGAATAACATTTGCAATTCCCATTGCCATCCCTTTAAGAAATAGAATAAAGTAATGTTGCATTTAATTCTTTTTTATGTAATCAAAGAAAGTATCTGCTCTTAATCCTATTCGTAAGGTTTCCAATGGTATTATTTCATCCCAGGAAATATTACCTAAATTTACATTCGAACCTAACATCTTAATAAACCAAACTTGCTGTGTTTTTCTTGGTGCTTCCCAAAGGATATTCTCACAAGGTATTTCAGTTAATATCTCGTCAATCAAGTCAGAACGCACATCCCCCCCCTTATTGTAAATTCCTACATTTCCTCCTTCTCTGGCTTCTGCTATTACCTTCCAAGAGCCAGCCTTTAATTCCATTCTCATGAGTTCAATCCACTTGTAAGGGGCTATTAACTTGTTTTCATCTTTTGATCCTACTTCAGAAACCACTTTAAATTCTTTTGCTAAATCTTTTATGTAATTGCATTTATCTTCATGTGATATATTTATGCTTCCATCAGAAACTTCACACATTTCAATATTCCAATTTCTGAGTAACTGCTTATATTCTTCAAACATGCCCCTTATAATAAATGCTTCAAATAATGTTCCTCCTATATAAACCATCAATCCAGCCTCTTTGTAGAGGTCAATTTTGGCTCTAACATGAGGGGAAATGGCAGAAGTTCCAAATCCTAATTTAACGATATCAGTATGAGGGCTACACATATCAATAAAATTTTTGGTATCATTGATACTCAATCCCCTATCCATCATCATGGTTAAGCCATTTTCTCTTGGCTTTTTTGTCCTTTCAGGAATATCTGTTAAAAAGAAGTTCATATAATTAGTCGTATTAATTTTTACAAAGATAAAAATATAAGATTATTGTTTTAATTTTGCAGAAGCAAATCAAGAATGAATAATGACTTTAATAAAATCAATTTCAGGGATTAGAGGAATAATAGGAGGAGAAGTAGGAGATTCACTTTCACCTTTGGATATCGTTCGCTTTACAGCTTCCTATGCTACTTTTATAAAAAAACAAGGAGGTAGTTCAAATACCATTATTATAGGAAGGGACGCTAGAATTTCAGGAGAGATGGTGAGTAATATTGTTTCAGGAACTTTAATGGGTTGTGGATTTGATGTATTGGATATTGGCCTGTCTACCACTCCAACTGTGGAGGTTGCTGTACAGTTAAAACAATCAGCAGGAGGCATAATTATAACGGCAAGTCATAATCCAAAAGAGTGGAATGCGCTTAAATTACTGAATGGAAAAGGTGAGTTTTTGTCAGCAACAGATGGAGAAGAGATTTTATCACTAGCAGAAAATGATAATTTTACTTTTACATGGGTGAATAATTTAGGAACTTATATATTTGATGATTCATATAATGATAAACACATTGAGCAAGTCTTAAATCTTAGATTAGTTGATACTGATTTAGTAAAATCAGCTGGATTTAAAGTGGTTGTTGATGCTGTGAATTCAACCGGTGGATTTATGATTCCTAGATTGTTAAAAAAAATGGGAGTGGAGTGCGTAAAATTATTCTGTAATCCAAACGGACAATTCCCGCATAATCCAGAACCACTTCCTGAAAACTTAACAGAAATATCAAAATTAGTTGTTGAAGAGAAAGCCCATTTTGGAGTTGTAGTGGACCCTGATGTAGATAGATTGGCAATGGTTTGTGAAGATGGAAGTATGTTTGGAGAGGAATATACTTTGGTTGCAATAGCTGATTTTGTACTGAGTAAAACTCCTGGAAATACGGTTTCTAATCTATCTTCCACAAGAGCTTTAAGGGATGTTACCAACATTCATAATAGGCAATACCAAGCCTCAGCAGTTGGAGAGGTTAATGTGGTTGAAAAAATGAAAGCATGCAATGCAATAATTGGTGGAGAAGGAAATGGAGGAATAATCTATCCAGAATTGCATTATGGAAGAGATGCCTTAATTGGAGTAGCACTATTTTTAACGCAATTGGCTGAACGAAAAATATCTGCCAAAACTTTAAGAGATTCTTTTCCAAACTATTTTATATCAAAAAACAAAATGGAGTTAACTCCTGAAATAGATGTAGATGCTATTTTATCTACTCTGGAACAGAAATATAAAGATGAACAGATTACTACTATTGATGGGCTTAAAATTGATTTTGAAGATGGCTGGGTGCATCTTAGAAGATCCAATACTGAACCTATAATTCGTATTTATGCAGAGAGTGATACAGAGGAGAAAGCAAATGCTTTTGCGCATAAGATGATTCAAGAGATTAAAGAATTACTATAAATGAAAAGAGTTTATTTAGATAATGCTGCAACTACCCCTATGGCGCCAGAGATTATTCAAATGATGAGTGAAATGATGAAAACTCATTTTGCAAACCCTTCCTCTGTTCATTCCTTTGGAAGAGAATCAAAAACAGTTGTTGAAAATGCTAGAAAAAGCATTGCTAATTTACTGAATACTTCCCCAGGATCAATCTTTTTTACTTCAGGAGGAACAGAAGCGGATAATATGGCAATTAAATGTGGAATAGATGATCATAAAATAACTCATGCCATCACTTCCAAACTTTCGCATCATGCAGTTTTATATCCATTGGAAGATTTAGAAGCTGAGGGAAGAATTAAACTTTCCTACATTGATATTGATGAAAGTGGAGTTGTGTCTCTTCCTCATTTAAAGGAACTATTAGCAAATAACCCAAGAACATTTGTGTCGATAATGCATGCTAATAATGAGATTGGAACTATACAAGATATAAAAGCTATTGGTGAGATCTGCAAGGAATATAATGCTATTTTCCATTCAGATACTGTTCAAACTATAGCGCATTTCCCTTTTGATATGAAGGAATTGAATGTTGATTTTATGGCGGCCTCTGCACATAAGTTTCATGGCCCAAAAGGAGTAGGATTTGTTTATATTTCGGAAAATATTCAGATAAAACCTTTACTTAGAGGAGGAGCACAAGAAAGAAATATGCGTGCTGGAACGGAGAATGTTTATGGTATTGCAGCCCTTGCTATGGCCATGGAGATGGCTTATGAGCACTTGGAGGAAGAAGTAAAATACATCAAAGGATTAAAATCCTACATGATTGAGAAATTTAAAACTGAGATGCAAGATGTTCAATTTTATGGAAAATGCACGGACATGGACAATAGTCTTTATACTGTGCTGAGTGTAAATTTTCCAGAAACAGATATTGC
>CAJWUS010000147.1 GCA_913047525.1 uncultured Flavobacteriales bacterium
GTAGAAAAATCTTTAAATGATATTAAAATTCTTATTGATAAAGTGTTTAATAGGATGTCTAGAGGAGGTAGACTTTTTTACATTGGATCCGGAACACCTGGTAGACTTGGTATTGTTGACGCATCTGAATGTCCTCCTACATTCGGAGTTGATAATAATGTTATAATTGGATTAATAGCTGGAGGTGATAAAGCAATTAGAAGTTCTGTGGAAAAAGCTGAAGACGATACATCACAGGCTTGGGAAGATTTACAATGTCATCAAATAGATACAAACGATTCAGTTATTGGAATTACAGCATCAGGTAAAACACCTTATGTGGTAGGGGGTTTAAGGGATTGTCAGAAGAATAATATATTAACTGGTCTTTTAACATGTAATACTAACACAAAAGCTTCAAGTTTTGCAGATCTTATAGTAGAGACTATTGTAGGAGCTGAAGTAGTGACTGGTAGCACGAGGATGAAATCTGGAACTGCTCAAAAGCTTATACTTAACATGATATCTACTACTCTTATGATAAAACTTGGAAAGGTAAGAGGTAATAAGATGGTTGATATGCAGCTCTCTAACTCAAAACTTGTTGATAGGGGAGTTCGTTTTGTTTCTGATGAGCTTGGTATTAGCTATAAGGAGGCAGAGAAAAGAATAGACAATTATAAGTCCGTAAGAAAGGCAATAGATTCTTATAAATAAAAAGACCCTAATGAAAGGGTCTTTTTTTAGTAGCGGGGGCAGGACTTGAACCTGCGACCTTCGGGTTATGAGCCCGACGAGCTACCAACTGCTCCACCCCGCGATATTATGCTGCAAAGCTATAATTTGTTTGTAACTTTACAAAATAGAAATAGATATTATAATGAAATATAAATCAGGTTTTGTAACCATTATTGGAAATCCAAATGTTGGAAAATCTACGCTTTTTAATAACCTCCTAGATTATGAACTTTCTATTGTAACAAGTAAGTCTCAGACTACTAGAGATTCTATTAAAGGTATTATAACTACCGATAATTATCAGATAGTACTATCAGATACTCCTGGACATGTAGAGGCTTCTTATATGCTCCATAGTAAGATGAATAAGAACATTTTTTCTTCTCTAGAAGGTTCTGATTTAATCATTTATGTTACTGATATCTATGAAAAAATAGTTAACAATAGACTCATTGAAGCAGTTAATAAGTTAGAAATTCCTATATATTTTTTAGTAAATAAAAAAGATCAGCTTAAAGAAAAAAAATACTTACCTAGTGTTGAACATTCTACTTTTAGTGATTATGATATGGTATCTGCAGATGATAAGGATGATTGTAAGATGATTTTAAAAAAAATAGTGAGTTACCTTCCTATTCATAGTCCATACTACTTAAATGATGATCTAACAAATAAGTCTGAGAGATTTATAGTTTCAGAAATTATTAGAAAAGAAGTTTTTGAGCTCTATAAAAAAGAAGTTCCTTACTCTACGCACATTGAAACAGAATCGTTTAAAAATGAAGAAAAATTACTTAGTATTTATTGTTATGTGTACGTAGAGACTGAGAGTCAGAAGATGATTGTACTTGGAAAAAATGGATCAAAAATTAAAATTATAGGTACTAATTCTAGGAAGAAGATCGAAAAAATGTACGATAAAAAAGTTTTTATAGATCTTACTGTTAAAGTATTAAAATGGAGAAATAATAATAATTTTATAAAGGAAAAGTATTAAGTAAATATTGTTTTATAGATTTACTATATAATTTACACTAAATAATATCAAATGATTAATCAGGAGTATTTATTAGTTTTTTTTACTTTTATTCCTATAATAATTACTTGGTTTTTAATTGATATAATAAGAAAAATTTCAATAAAATTAAAAGTATTTGCAATTCCTAATGAGCGTTCATCTCATGATAAAATTGTTCCTATAACGGGAGGTGTTGCTCTTTGTGTTTCATGGATTATAATTATTTCACTTTTTAATATATTTAATTTTACTAATATTAATCCATCTCAAATTGACACTTATATTTATGCTTTATCTGGTGTAATAATTTGTATAGTAGGTTTTTACGATGATATAAATCAGATGCCCCCTATTATGAAGTTGATTCTACAACTTTTTGTTTTTTTTATTATAACATTTGTTCAAGATGGACTTATAAATTCTTTTCATGGAGTTTTAGGAATATATGAACTTTCATATGTTCAGTCTTTCTTATTTTCTGGTTTTGTTTTTATAGTTGTATTAAATGCTATCAATCTTGTTGATGGAATAGATGGGCTATCTGCTTCTTTAGCTTTATTTTTTTTAATAAATGCTACTTATCTTTTTTACAATGCTAATAATCCTTATTATCTTATGTCAGTAGGATTTTCTTCTTCACTAATTGTTTTTATTTTTTATAATTTTTCAAAGAAAAATAAAATATTTTTAGGTGATACAGGATCTCTTGGACTTGGTATTTTGGTTAGTGTAATTATTCTTGGGATGCTTAATACTAACCAAGATTATTCTACATATACACCAATTAATCCAGCTTTGTATGCAGTATTATTAATAAGTTACCCACTTTTAGATGTTATAAGGGTTTTTGTTTTGAGAGTATATAATAGAAAATCACCGTTTAATGCAGATAGAAATCATATACACCATAAAATTATAGATGTTGGATTTACTCATATTCAAGCAGTAATGCTTATTTTACTTACTCAGACATTGTTATTATTACTAAATGTTTATGCTATTAATAGCATTGGACTACATAATCAGATTTTAGTAAATGTTGTTATAGTTAGCTTGATATTATTTTTTTTATATAAATCTTCAAGTAAGTTAGTTTCTTGAGTAGACTATTTTTCCTCCTATAATAGTCATTTCAATTTTTGTGTTTAGTATACTATCCTCTGGAATACTCATTAAATCATGAGATAAAATAGTGAAATCTGCAAGTTTTCCTTTTTCAATAGATCCTTTACTATTTTCTTCAAAAGCTGCGTAAGCAGCATTTAAAGTATAACTTCTAAGCGCTTCTTCTCTATTCATTCTCTCTTCAGGCTCATATCCTCCTACTGGAGTTTTATTTAGTGTTTTTCTTGAAACTGAAGCGTAGAATGATGCAATAGGATTTAATGGTTCCACGGGAGCATCTGTTCCGTTGACAAGAATTGCACCACTTTGTAATAATTTTTGCCATGGGTATGCACTATCAATAATTCTTTGTTTCCCTAGTCTGTCTATTGCCCATGGCC
>CAJWUS010000148.1 GCA_913047525.1 uncultured Flavobacteriales bacterium
TCCTTGTCATACATGCCAATTTTGGTTTCCCATTAATTTCCACACTACATGAACCGCACTTGCCTGCTTTACAATTCCATCTGCAAGCCATATCATTTGCGTCATCTGCCTGAATTCTGTGCATTGCATCTAACACCACCATACCTTCCGTTACATCACAATTGTAATCCACTAACTCTCCTTTAGTGTTGTCTCCCCTGTATATTTTAAATTTACGATTTCCCATAATTATGACTTTCTTTCTGCTGCAACCTCCGATTCTAAATCTTCCAATTTTGCATTAGCAATTCTGAAAAGTTCTGCATTAGGTTCTTGTCGTTTTTCTTTTACCACTTGCATATTTCCATCTTCCCCTTTTTTGCTGATGATGTTATATTGATACCACTCCTCACTTTCTGTAGTAAAGTCATTCCTTGTATGGGCTCCTCTACTTTCTGTTCTTAGATGAGCTGCTCTAGCTACCGCTTCCGCAGTAATTAATAAATTTCTCATCCCAAGCGCCTCATGCCATCCAGGATTAAACTGAGAAGAGCCATTTGCCTTTACATTTTTATGCTTTTCTTTTAGGATTTCAATATTTTTAATGCCTTCTTGTAATTCAGAATCTGTTCTTATAATACCCACATTGTTTTGCATGTTTTTTTGCAAGTCCTCATGCAAGAGATAAGGGTTTTCTCCTTCTTCTCTATTTAAGATACCTGTCGCATTTCGGATAATTTTTTTGGCATCCTCATCATTAAATTGAGGAACTGCACTTAGCTCCTTGGCATATTTAGAAGCTCCCATTCCAGCTAAATTTCCAAAAACTAATAAATCGGATAAGGAATTTCCTCCTAGTCGATTGGCTCCATGCATACCTGCCGCACATTCTCCACAAGCAAATAGTCCGTCAATTGTAGACATAGCTGTGTCAGCTTCTACTCGGATTCCTCCCATAAAATAATGACATGTTGGGCCAACTTCCATTGGCTCTTTTGTAATATCTAATTCAGCAAGTACTTTAAACTGATGATACATTGAAGGTAATTTCTTTTTGATATCTTCTGCATTTCTTTGAGTCGCAATATCCAAATAAGCTCCTCCATGTTTAGACCCTCTGCCAGCTTTTACCTCAGCATTAATCGCTCTAGCAACAACATCTCTTGTAAGGAGTTCTGGTGGTCTTCTTGCATCTTTATCCCCTGCTAACCATCTAGCAGCTTCTTCTTCTGTGTCAGCTGTTTCATTTTTGAATTTTTCTGGGATATAATCAAACATAAATCTTTTGCCTTCACTATTTTTCAAGATTCCACCTTCTCCTCTAACGCCCTCTGTTACTAATATTCCTCTTACAGATGGAGGCCATACCATCCCTGTTGGGTGAAATTGATTGAATTCTAAATCCATTAATTCAGCCCCAGCTTCATAAGCCATTGCATATCCGTCACCTGTATATTCCCAGCTATTTGAAGTAATCTCCCATGCCTTTCCGCCACCACCAGTAGCAAGAATTAATGATTTTGTTTTGAAAATAATAAATTCTCCTGTCTCACGATACATACAAACCACACCAGCTATTTTTCCATTTTCATCTTTTAAAATATCCAAAGCTGTGCATTCCATATGAATATCAATGCCTTTGTGTATTCCATAATCTTGAAGGGTTCTAATCATTTCTAGTCCCGTTCTGTCTCCAACATGAGCTAATCGGGGATACCTATGTCCTCCAAAATTTCTTTGATTGATTAATCCTTCTTTTGTTCTATCAAAAACTGCTCCCCATTGTTCTAATTCCCTTACTCTTTCTGGTGCATTTTTAGCATGTAATTCGGCCATTCTCCAAACATTCAGCATTTTTCCTCCACGCATTGTATCTCTAAAGTGAATTTTCCAATGGTCTCTATGATCAACATTTCCAAGTGCTGCAGCCATCCCTCCTTCAGCCATTACGGTATGCGCCTTACCTAATAAAGACTTGCATATCAAACCAACTTTTTCGGATTCTTTGGCAGCCGTTATTGCAGCACATAACCCCGCTCCTCCTGCCCCTATTACAAGAACATCAAATTCTATCTGTCTTATTTCTGAAATATCTAACATAATTATTTTTTTATCCCCAAGTATTGAAATCCGTAATCAGACCCATGGAAACCAAACGTACATACACATCTGAAAGCCCAACCCATACTAAAGAAAACCATGCAAACATTTGATGTCTTCTGTTAAGAAATGTTACAATCTTCCATCTGCTATGCGCGTTTTCTGCAGCATATGAGCAAGAAAAACAATCCATTTTTCCTCCAATTAAATGCCTAAATGAATGACACCCAAAAGTATAAGCCCCCAATAAAATAGGATTAATAAGTAAAATTATACTTCCTACTCCTACGCCAAACTCTCCGTTTCTAAAAAATGCCATAACTGCATCATATGATAAAATAAAAATAAACACTATGGCAAAGTACATAGCGTATCTGTGGATATTTTGAAATAGTAAAATTCCTGTTTCTCCTTTATAATCTTTTTGTGGAACCCCTCCAACAGCACAAGCTGGTGGCGTAAATGCAAAGGCTCTATAGTATGCCTTTCTATAATAATAACAAGTAAATCGAAAAGAAAGAGGAAATACTAAAATAAGCCAAGCTGGAGAATATCCTGGAAGCCACCATAACCAATCTGGCCATACTCCAAATAATGCATGAGAAATAGGCGGAATTCCATTCATCCCTTCTTTAAGAAATAAAGGCGGTGAATAAAAAGGAGAAAGATATCCTCCAAACCCTTCAGCATTCACCGCTCCACTCCACCAAAAATATTCTCCTTGCCAAGCTGCCCAAGTAGAATAAACTATAAATGAAAGAAGTCCAAATAACACTAGCATTGGAGAAATCCACCAATTGTCTTTTCTTAAATTACTAAGCAATTTTCGCTCTCTTCCAATAGGGATTGACATAAATTTAAATTTCGGGCAAATGTAATAGGTTTATCTTTATTTTTCAACCTTTAAGAAAATAAAATCTCATTAATTTCAATAGAGAAACAACTTATTTTTATCTTTGAAAAAGATTTTAAAACAAATGAAATACGAACAACTAGATAAAAATTTATTTATTGAAAACAGGAAGTTATTTTCTGAAAAACTAAACAAAAATACTTTAGCAATTTTCAATTCGAATGATATTATGCCAACCAATGCTGATGGCTCTATGCCTTTCCGGCAAAACAATGATTTATTTTGGCTAAGTGGAATAGATCAAG
>CAJWUS010000149.1 GCA_913047525.1 uncultured Flavobacteriales bacterium
GCATTCATCACTTCACCAATATTACACATATAATAATCAGCAAGCCATTGCCAGAATTTTAACTGATTACTATTTACAATCGGATTTTCATCCATCACAGCAAGTATTTCCTTAGCCTTATATTCACTTGGACAAGTATTATGAATATCGCAAATAATTGCTGAATATAACTTCTTAGTCCCAAACTGCACAATAACTCTTTGACCTATTACAAGTGTAGATCTGCTGGAATAAGTAAATTTACCTTTGACTGGTAAAGGTAAGATGACATCTACAAAAATTTGATTCATTCTTACGATTAGATTTTAGTAATTATTATTGAGGCATTAGATAAATAAATTTCAAAAGTAAGTCTAAAATCTAACATCTATTATCTCATTTCTATATTATTCATGATGATAAGATTCATTTCTTAAAATGGCATAAGCTCGGTAGAGTTGCTCCGCAAAAAACAAGCGAACCATTTGGTGTGAGAAAGTCATTCTGGAAAGAGAAAGTTGTTCATTAGCTCTTTTATAAATTTCAGCAGAAACACCATAAGCCCCTCCCACCATAAAAACCAATCTTTTTTTGCCACTTAGCATCCAGTTTTGCAGTTTTTTAGCGAAACCTACGGAAGTGAAACTTTTTCCTTTATCGTCCAAAAGAAGCAAATAATCAGTATTTTGCAATTGCTTTAAAATAAGTTCTCCTTCTTTTTTTAGCAATTCTGACTTTGAGAAATTCTTGGCATTTTTTATGTTTGGAATTTCCACTATTTCAAATGGAGTATAGTGTTTCAATCTCTTTTGAAACTGAAGGATCCCCTCCACCAAATACTTTTCGCTTGTCTTTCCAATAGTAAGTAATACAATCTTCATTTTTTGTATTTTTGGCAAAATTAACGATTTGTATTTTGACTAAACAGGAGGATTTGAGAAAGTTCATAACTAATGCCTTAAAAGAGGATGTGGAAGATGGTGATCATACTTCTTTAGCAAGCATACCATCAAATGTAAAAAGTAAAGCTCATTTATTAATAAAGAATGATGGTATTATTGCAGGTATTGATCTAGCAAAAATGATATTTGAACATGTCGATAGTTCCTTAAATATCTTTGAGAATTTAAATGATGGTGATAAAGTAAAGTCTGGGGATATTGCTTTTGTTGTTGATGGTAACTCTATATCCATTCTTACTGCTGAAAGATTAGTACTTAATTGTATGCAGCATATGAGTGCAATTGCTACAAAAACTGCATATCTTAATTCCTTAATTACAGAAACTAATTGCAAATTATTAGATACTCGAAAAACTACACCTCTTAACCGAACAATTGAAAAGTGGGCTGTAAAAATTGGCGGTGGTGTAAATCATAGATTTGGGCTTTATGATATGATTATGATAAAAGATAATCATATTGATTTTGCTGGGGGAATTCCTCAGGCAATAAGTAAAACAAAAAAATACTTAAAAGATAAAAATAAGAATCTTGAAATTATTGTAGAGGCAAGAGGCCTTGATGAAGTAAGTCAGATACTAAATGAAGGTGGAGTAAAACGAATTCTGCTTGATAATTTTGATTATGAAACCACTAAAAAAGCCGTTGCAATTATAGGTGATAAATGCCAAAGCGAATCTAGTGGAGGAATAACTGAAGATACAATTGTTGAATATGCAAAATGTGGAGTTGATTTCATTTCTGTTGGTGCTTTAACGCATTCAATTGAGAACTTTGATTTAAGTTTGAATGCGATATGAAAGAAAATTTTATCATCCAATTAGCAAGACGAATAAAACCGATTGGTTTTATTGGATTGAGCTTATACGATGTAGCTATTTTCTTCTGGAGAGGACTGATGGAAGGGGCTATTACTACAAGAGCCTCCTCTTTGGCTTTTAATTTTTTCTTAGCATTTTTCCCTTCTATTATTGTGTTTTTTACCCTCATCCCTTACATTCCTATTGATAGTTTGCAAGAAACATTGATGGAATTATTGGCAGTTGTTTTACCTCCATCTACCAATGAAATTACTTTCCAAACCTTAGAAGACATTATTAGTAATCCAAGAGGAGGACTACTTTCTGTTGGTTTTATTTTAGCTCTCTATTTTTCTACAAATGGAATAAATTCCCTCATTGAAGCTTTTAATTCTTCTTATCATATTAGAGAGATCCGCCCACTTATTCAGCAAAGAATCTTATCCTTAGGATTAACACTTCTTCTATCTATCATGCTGATAATTGCCATAGGACTAATTATTTTTGGTACAGTTGTTGTAAATTATTTGGTTAGTTCTGAAATAATAACAACTGGTGCAGCTGATTTAATTATCTATGGTAAATGGTTTGTTATGCTTTCCATGCTCTTTTTCGGAATATCCATTTTATTTCATTTGGGTCCAGCCCTGAAAAGCAAATGGAAACTCTTTACGCCTGGAAGTATTTTTGCAACTATTTTTATCATTATTACTTCCATTGGGTTTAATTATTACATCAATCATTTCTCACAATACAACAAGATTTACGGCTCTATCGGTACCTTAATAATAATTCTACTTTGGATGTATTTCAATTCTATTATTCTACTTACTGGATTTGAGCTAAATGCCAGTATTTCAAATGCCAAGCAGAAAAGGGTAGATTCCGAATAAGAATTGTAAATTCGCACCTCAAAATATTTTATTTATGAAAAACGCTTTAACTACATTATTACTGCTTTGTGCTGTACTTTCTCATTCTCAGGAACAATACAATCCATTAGTCAAACCAAATACTTACAGAAATGTCGATAACCCCAATTATTGGAAAAATAAAATGCCAAATGCTGCTTATTGGCAACAAGATGTTCATTACAGAATAAATGCAAATATTGATGAAGAAACCGATATTATTTCGGGGGATGAAACCCTAACTTATTGGAATAACTCTCCCGATAATCTGGACTTTGTTTATTTCCATTTGTACCAAAATGCTTTTCAACCAGATTCATATTTGGATGAATTGCAAAAAGAGAATGGAAAATCTCCAAAATACGGAAACTATGAGTCTGAAAAATTAGGAACAGTTATAGAGAGTATATTTGTGAATGGGGAAAAAGTAAAAACTGTTTTAGATAACACTATTTTGAAAGTCTATCTACCAAACACGCTTAAGTCTAAAGAAATAACTACTTTCAAAATAAAATTTAAAACCTATTTTGATCAAGGCGAAGTTAGAAGAAGAATGAAAGTATATGATGCATGGGGAAATA
>CAJWUS010000150.1 GCA_913047525.1 uncultured Flavobacteriales bacterium
TGGCGTTCGAACAGGATGCATTCTCACAAGATGTTAGACTGGGTATTGTGGATGCTGCGAAGAGAACTGGCTCAAAGATTGTTATTGATGACAAATTACCAAAAGAGCTAAATGATATGGCGGCAACATTGGCTAAAGTTAAAGCAACTAAGCCTGATGTACTTGTCGTATCTGGTCACTCTAAGGGAGCATTAACTGCAATCAGACAAATTGCCGAAATGAAAGTTGATGTTAAAATGTTAGCAATGACGCACTGTGATGCTTCTAAATTAGCGAAGCAACATGGAAAAAAATCTGAATATGCATTATGTGCTGCTCAATGGCATAAATCATTAAGTTACGAAGATAAATTCTTTGGCAAAGCATCGAAATTTGATAAAGATTTCAATGCTGAATTTGGTTATGCGCCTCCATACCAAGCAGCGGAATCTGCAGCTGCACTATTAGTCTGGAAAGCTGCTTTTGAAAAAGCTAACTCTTTTGATACAGAAAAAGTTAGAAATGCTTTAGCGAAAACTGACATGCAAACTTTTTATGGAAACATAAAATTTAGTGACACTGGTCAAAATGTTGCTAAGCCAATGGTATTGTTTCAAGTAAGATGTACAGGTGATACTTGTGAAAATAAAGTAGTTGCTCCTACAAAATGGGCTTCTGCTAAATTGGTTCACCCAATACCTTCATGGTCAAAGAGATAATTAAATAAATTAAATTATGCCCCTTGGTATTTAACCAGGGGGCAATTTCATAGACGGACGGCATTATGGATCTCCTAATCTTTCAGGCCCCGATATTAATAGTTCAAGCCTCAATGGATGGAATTCTATTAGGAATACTTTTTGCTTTAATTGCGTATGGAATGGCTTTGCAGTGGGGAGTCATGAATATTATCAATATCGCTCAAGGAGAATTAGTGATTATGGGAGGATATATCGCATACTTTATGTACACAGCAGGAATTCACCCAGCATTTGGAGTAATAGTTTCTCCTATCATAATGTTTTTTGTCGGATGGGGTTTATACAAATTAGTGATTAACAAAATTGTTGATAGAGATTTATTTATTTCAATTCTAGCAACATTTGGAATTAGTATATTGGCACAACAATTAATGAATTTTATTTTTGGTGCCGATGTTGTTGTGGCTCAATCAAATTTTGGTACCACAATGCTATTTGATAATTCGGTTACTTTACCAAATTCAAAAATATTTTCAGCACTGGTGAGTATTGTCTTTGCTATTGTTTTGGTTTTATATATGAAAAAATCTAGGTTAGGTCGCGCTATCAGAGCGACTGCACAAAATTCAAGAGCTGCAAAAATTTTAGGTGTGGATACTGAAAAAGTATATGCAGCGACCTTTGGTATCAATGCTGCTTTATGCGGAATTGCAGGATCATTGATTGCTATTACTTTTACATTACATCCTTACGTAGGTCTTCCTTACACGGTTAGATCTTTCATGATCGTTATTATAGCGGGTTTAGGAAATTTACCAGCTGTTGCAATATCTGGAATGGGTCTCGGAGTCTTTGAAGAATTCGCAGATTATATTTTAGGTACAGAATTTAGAATTGGATCAGTCTTTATGTTGCTAGTTTTAATTCTCGTTTATAGAAGATTTAAATTATCTAGAAAAAGAGAATATTTAAAATGAAAAAAAATAATATTATAATTTACAGCTTATTAATAACTTTTGGTTTAGTCGCTCCTTTTTTGTTTCCTGCATTTAAACTTCAAATTTCTTTCATGTGGATACTGGTCATTTTGGCTCTAACCTGGGACGTGCAGGGCGGCCAAATGGGTTATAATAGTTTTGGTAACATTCTCTTTTTTGGCATAGGAATGTATATCTGCGCAGGCACTCAAATCGGAATGTTTTTTCCTCTTGCAGAATGGACTGCTAGTGGAGGTGAAAAGACTTTTTTACATACTAACTCTCAATATTTTCAAGGTTTTTTCGTTGGATTGATTTTATCCGGTATTATTCCTGCAATTGTTGCTGCACTAATCGGATATGGTATTTTGGGATTAAGAGGTCATTATTTTGCCATATGTACTTTGGGCTTAGGTATTGCTGCAGGTGAAATTGCCGGAGGTATAGAATTAATAGGAGCTGGACAAGGAATGACAGCCCCTCCTTGGCCAAAAGGATTTGGTGATACTGAATTAAGATCAGAATTTTTTTATTATCTATGTTTTATAACAATGATAGCAACAATCGTTTTTCTAAGATGGGCTTATAAGACAAGGTTCGGATTAGTTCTAAATGCAATTAGAGATAATGAGGATAAAGCTGAGGCAATGGGAATCCATACCATGAGATATAAAATTATTGGTTGGAGCGTTTCTGCTTTTTTTGTGGGTATTGCTGGGGGTTTAATGGGAAATATGATTGGTTACATTGAGCCTACAGAGATTGCTTTTGCTGGAGCAACTTATGGAGTGTTTATGGTTTTGATGGCTATTCTTGGAGGAAAAGGAACACTTTGGGGACCCGTAATTGGAGCTGTGATTTTTCATGTATTTAAAGAAGGGTTTTGGACATTCTTTTTAGGTTGGCAATATGTTGCTCTTGGAGCTCTTATAGTGATCATCGTTGTTTTTTTCCCTGAAGGAATTATGGGTTGGCTTAGAGAAAAATATCCAGAAAGATTTGGTGAAGTGATTGATGAGGCTGACAGAAAGGCACAGGTAGAACTAAAATAATGAGTACCATACTGGAAGTTAATCAGGTTTATAAATATTTTGGTGGCGTTAGAGCTAATGAAAATATTTCCTTAACTGTTGAGGAAGGAAGTATAGTAGGTCTAATTGGTCCGAATGGATCTGGAAAAACAACTTTGTTCAATTCTATCGTTGGAACCCATCCAATAGATAAAGGAAATATAAAATTCAAAGATATTGAAGTTTCTCAACTTCCGGTTCCCGCTGTAGCAAAATTAGGACTATTAAGAACATTTCAACAAACAAGAATTTATGGAAAATTAAATTGTATTCAAAATATGTTAATCAGTTCTAAGCCAGAAAAAGATACTATTTTTAACGTTTTTGTAAAAATACCAGAAGATTTAACAGCAAAAGCAGAAAATTTATTAAAATTTGTAGGTTTACATCAGAAAAGAAAACTCAGGGCTGGAGAATTATCGTTTGGTCAGCAAAAGCTCTTGGAATTAGCAATGGCATTAATGAATGAACCAAAAATGTTACTTCTTGATGAACCTACAG
>CAJWUS010000151.1 GCA_913047525.1 uncultured Flavobacteriales bacterium
GCTGTAATGGTTGGTATAGGTAGAGCTGCAAAAAAAGGGATTTTACTAAAAGGAGGAGGAACACTTGAAAAATTAGCGAGCATAAAAAAAATAGTTTTTGATAAAACGGGCACACTTACTACAGGGGATTTTTCTGTTAAAAATATTAATATTCTGGAAGGAGAGGAACAATATGTTAAAAGTATCATTTTTAATTTAGAAAAACACTCCTCTCACCCTATTGCGGTTTCCCTTGTGAAAAACCTAAAATCTGAAGCAGAAGTTTTTGAATTGGAAGGTGTTAAGGAAGAAAAAGGTATAGGAATTTCAGCAAAAATAGGTAATGATATTTTTCAAATTGGCTCTTCAAGGTTATTACAAAATACAGAAGAACATGATTTGTTTTTACTTAAAAATAATAAAGTAATTGCAACTATCGATATTGAAGATGAGTTAAAATCAGATATCAAAAAAGTATTGCTACAAGTAAAAGATTTTAATATAAATTCCGTTTTATTGAGTGGCGATAAGAGAAAGAAATGTGAAAATTTAAATGAAAAATTGCATTTTTCAGAAGTTTATGCTGAGCAGTTGCCATATCAAAAATTGGAAATAATAGAAGAATTAGTTGCAAAGACTCCTACTGCAATGTTTGGAGATGGTATAAATGATGCTCCAGCACTTGCAAGGGCTACCGTTGGTATTTCTATTGGTAATGCTACACAAGTTGCTATACAATCGGCTGATGTAATTTTACTTGATAAAACTAGGCTACATCAATTGCCAAAAGCATTGCAAGTGGCTAGACATACTTTACTGACAATAAAGCAAAATTTATTTTGGGCTTTTGCCTATAATATAGTTGCAATTCCTATTGCGGCTTTGGGTTTTCTGAATCCTATGTGGGGAGCACTTTTTATGGCCTTCTCTGATGTTGTTGTAATTGGGAATTCTGTTCGTCTCAAATACAAAAAAATATTTTAAAAGGTGAGAGATTTAATTGCAAGAGGATTCAAAGATTTGCTTTATCATAAAAAAGAAGTAAGCAATACAGCTATTTTATTTTCTTCCCAGATTCTAGTACTAATAATTGGACTTGGAATTAAAACAATTCAGGTTAGAGCACTTAGCCCAAAAGAATACGGTTTGCTTGCTCTTTTTGGAACGATTACTTCAGTAATTGTTTTGTTTTTTCATTACGCTTCTTTTTCCTCTTTAAAAGTTATTTTAGCTAATAATACAGATAAACAAAAGGAAAAAGAATTGGTTGGTTTAGGAGTTCTAATTGCAGGATTTCTTGGAATTTTATTTTCTACCACACTTTTTACTATAAGCTTTTTTGTGGATAATCTACTTCATGCAGAAATAGGGGATTTGCTTATGTTTTTAGCTCCATTTTGTTTTATACTTCCATTTCAATTTTTTATTTCGGAGATTTCAATTGGAGCCAACAAACTAAAACAATTAGCAGTTTTTCATTTGTTTTCTCGGATTCTTTTTATTGCATCTCTTCTTGCTTTTTTCAAGGGAGATTTGCTAAATGTGAAATTGATTATTATTCTAAATTTGTTAGCTTGGCTTGTTTCCACTATTGTAATTTTAATCAGTTATAAACCATCTTTTAGTAAAATAACGAAAAACTTTGAAAAAGTAAAAGAGAAAAATAAATCATTTGGATTCCCCTATTATTTTGGTGCTATTGTAAACCAATCTACTTACAAATTAGATGAACTTTTCATCACCTATTTTATAAATATTACACAATTAGGATTTTACACTTTAGCGAGCATAATTTGTTCTCCAATGACTTTTCTTAGCCGAGCTTTTGTGAATAGTATTTTTAAAAAGATGGCCTTGAAAGACAGGATTCCTATCCGTGTTTTTGTATATAACGCCCTTTGGCTGAGCTTTTGTGTTTTGTTTTTATATCTTTTTTCCGATCTTATTGTAAGCACATTATTTGGAGAAAAATACATGCAAGTGAGTGGTTATATTCTACCACTTTCCATTGCTTTTTTATTTCAAGGGATGTATGCACCTTTTACTTTCTTGGTGGTAAAATCGAAAGGAAAAGAACTTAGAAATGTTGCTTATGCTGAAGCAATGGTAAATGTGATTGGGAACCTCTTATTAGTTCCCGATTGGTTTGTTTTTGGATATGAAGTAGGAGGATATGGTGTTTTAGGAGCAATTAGTGCAAGTATCTTATCTCGTTTTACACACTTTGTTGGGCTTTGGTATTATTACAATAAAATGATGAGATCATGAAAATTTGCATGCTTACATCTTTGCATTCCCCTAAGGACGATCGTATCTTTTTTAAAGAAGCTGTTTCATTAAAAAACAAAGGATTTCAGGTGAATATTTTATGCTTGGCAGATGAGAAAGGGTTTGTAAGAGATATGGCTGGGAATGTATTAAATCCGAATTTGGAAAGTTGTATTGAAAGTGATGGAATAAACATTATTGGAATTCCGAAACAGCAAGGAGTGTTAGAAAAAGCACTTCATATAATAGGAAAAGGAAAAACATGGAAAAATTTTATTGTAAAAGCAGTAGAGTTTGAAGCAGATATATATCATGCTCACGAGCCACAAACTGCTTTTATAGGACTAAAAATAGAGCAAAAAACAAATGCAAAATTAATTTATGATGCTCACGAACCCTGGATTTTTTCTCGCTCAATAAAAGAATGGATTCTAAAGAAATTATGTCTTTCAAGACTTACAAATCTAATTTCTGCTAATGCTATAACTCAACAATCGTTACTTCAAGAAAATCCAAAACTAAATACAGAAGTTATTTATAACTGTTCCCCTTCTTTTTTTTTAAATTATCAAAAGGAAAATACTGAAGTTATTATCTGTCATGAAGGAGTTCTTTGGCACAATAGAGGATTAAAATTGATTGTGGAAGCCTTAATCATTTTAAAAAATACACAGCCTAATTTCAAATTCAGAATTATTGGAGATGTTTTTTTAGAGGAGAGGAAATATTTGGAGAGAAAAATAAAAGAAAATAATTTAGAGGAAAATATTGAAATCACAGGGTGGCTTTCCTATAATGATGTGCCGAAAAAAATTGCAGATTGCAGTATTGGAATTATCACAAATACTAATGAGAAACGAAATACTTTGGCCGGGCCACCCAATAAATTATTCAATTATATGACAATGGGCTTGGCACTTATTACTGTGGATTTAGCTGCAACTACAGCCATTAT
>CAJWUS010000152.1 GCA_913047525.1 uncultured Flavobacteriales bacterium
CATGTATTTTTATTGTCTTAAGAATAAAAAAGGAATTATTGAAAAAGGGAAAGTAGTCTTTGAGTAAATGAGCATTAATAACAAATATGAAGCTGTAATCGGCTTGGAAGTGCATGCACAACTTTTGACAAAAACCAAAGCGTATTCTTCTGATGAAAATATTTATGGGGCAACACCTAACACTAAAACTTCTGTTATTACATTGGGGCATCCTGGAACTTTACCAAGAGCCAACAAAAAAGTAATAGAATATGCCGTAAAATTAGGTATTGCCGTTGGTTCAAAAATCCGTGAGCGGAATGAATATGCCAGAAAAAATTATTTTTATGCCGATTTACCAAAGGGCTATCAAATCACTCAGGATAAAACCCCAATTTGTAATGGAGGAATTATCGAGATAAAAGATGATAATGGCAACAACAAAGAAATTCAAATCACCAGAATCCACATGGAGGAAGATGCTGGGAAATCCATTCACGATCTGGATCCTTTCAATACCTTAATTGATTTGAACAGAGCTGGCGTACCTTTAGTAGAGATTGTTTCTGAACCAGAGATTCGCTCTGCCAATGAGGCTTATAATTATATCAATCAGGTGCGTAAATTGGTGCGTTATTTAGAAATCTGTGATGGAAATATGGAAGAGGGAAGTTTAAGGTGTGACGCTAATATTTCTGTGCGAATAAAGGGAGCGAAAGAATTCGGTACAAAGGTAGAAGTAAAAAATATGAACTCTACCAAAAATGTAAAAAACGCCATTGAATTTGAAATAAAAAGACAAATTGAGCTGATTGAAAATGGTGGAAAAGTTCTGCACGAAACAAGAAGTTTTAATGCAGCAAACAACAGCACAATTACCATGCGACACAAAGAGGAAGCAAACGATTACCGTTACTTTCCTGAACCCGATTTACAACCTGTAATTGTTACTGAGGACTATATTGAAAAAATAAAATCAACGTTACCCCCACTACCAAAACAACTTTTTCAAAAATTTACAAAAGAGTTTGCTTTATCAGATTATGATGCCAATATATTAGTAGAAGAAAAAGGAATTGCCCTTTATTTTAACACCCTTTGCAGCTACACAAAAAACTATAAAGCAGCAGCTAATTTTGTAAATGGCAGTGTAAAATCTTACCTAAATGAAATGGCAACTGATATTGCAGATTTTTCAATTAACCCTAAGCAATTAGCCCAGCTTATTGCATTGGTAGATACTGGAAAAGTGAGTAATACTGTAGCTACTTCCAAAGTTTTTCTAGCTATGCTTGAAAGTGATTGGTCAGCAGAGGAAATAGCCACAAAAAACAATTGGATTCAGGAAAGTGACAGTGATGCTTTAAGCGAGTTTATCCAACAAGCCATTGCAAAGTATCCAGAAAAGGTGGAAGAATACAAAAAAGGGAAAAAAGGACTTATCGGACTTTTTATGGGGGAAGTAATGAAACTATCAAATGGAAAAGCCGATCCAAAACTTTGTAACCAAATGCTTAGAGTATTATTAGATAAATGATAAAAAACAAAATATATTTTGCTTCTGATTTTCATTTGGGCGTTCCAACGCATGAGGAAAGCTTAAAGCGTGAAAAACTGATTGTAAGTTGGCTAGAGAGCACAAAAGAAGATGCAAAAAGCATTTATCTTTTGGGTGATATTTTTGATTTTTGGTTTGAATACAAAACTGTTGTCCCAAAAGGATTTGTTCGTCTTTTGGGCAAGCTTGCGGAGCTTACTGATAGCGGAATAAAAATATACATTATTAAGGGTAACCATGATATGTGGATGTACGATTACTTGCCCAGAGAAGTTGGCATAAATATACTTGACGATAAAGTTATACTAGAAGAAGATGGTAAGAAAATTTTTCTCGCCCATGGAGATGGATTAGGTCCTGGTGATACTGGCTATAAACTGATTAAAAAGGTTTTTACTTCTGCTATATGTCAGTGGCTATTTGCCCGACTGCACCCCAATTTTGGGATTGGTTTTGCTCATTTTTGGTCCAGAAAAAGCAGGATTGCAAACCAAGAGAATCCTGAGCAATTTTTTGGAGAAGAAAAGGAATGGTTGGTAAGCTATTGTAAAAGAAAACAAGCAGAAAATCCGATTGACTATTTTATTTTTGGTCACCGACATTTACCCTTAGAAATTGATATAGATTCAGCCAGCAAATACATCAATTTGGGCGATTGGATTCATCATCATTCTTATGGAGTATTTGATGGAGAAACTCTAATGTTAAAATATTTTAAGAAAAACTAAGCATTAATTTTAGCTCATAAAAGAGCCCTCATTGAAGGCTTTTGTTTTTGATGTTATTTGTAAAGGATTAGCTTATCCGTTACAATTGATTTCCTATCAGCATATACACTAATAAAATAGATGCCATTTTCAAGATTTGACAAGTCCGCATCAATGCTATGATAATTACTAATCACATTTCCTTCAAATAAGTGCATCACCTCTGCACCCAAAATATTAACTAATTTTACTTCTACATCACTGTCAGCTAAATTCTCAATAGTAATTATTGCTTCTCCACTAGTTGGATTAGGATAAACTGCTAGTCTTGCATTAGTTTCATCTGCATTTTGGAATAATGCAGACTCTTCTCCAATCTGAATATTATCTAAATAGAAATTATTGCTTGAACCATTTGTTACATATTCAAATTTGAATCGAATATTGTCATCCTGCAAAGCATTAGCCCCAACCCTGTCAAACATAATGGTATCGTTCCAATCAGAACTTTTCGGTTTAAAAGGAGAGTTATAAAGACCTGCATCTGCTACTTCTTGTGGGGTTAGTGAACCTAAAGCTTTCCAACTCCAACCACAATCATTAGAATAAAAGACATTAAGTTCGTTTACAGGATAGGTATGAACGCCAGCACCTGAATATGAGAATTTAATAACGGGATTAGTAAATCCGCTTAAATCGTATGCAGCCGAAACAATTACTGATTCTCCAAGACTTAATCCATCTCTTGCCTCAATCCTTACAGAAGCACTACCGTCAGATGCAACACCATCAATTCGCTCCCAAGTTGTATTAATCGTACTCAAGCCCCATTTATTCTCATCATCCTCAATGGTATTGGCTACCCAATCCGTTCCAAGCTCAGAATCGTTCTCAAAACTATAAGCATAAGAAGAGGAATTATTAGCTGCAGCAGTTGGTAATACAGTTATAAAATT
>CAJWUS010000153.1 GCA_913047525.1 uncultured Flavobacteriales bacterium
ACCCATAGCAGATCCACATCAGAAGTACAAACAAGAGATGATAGATTTAGATTAAGAATAGCTGAGAAGTTTTCTGGTAAAGAAATTAAAGAAGTTGCGCCTATTATGCACGATCTTAGAGCAATAAAATCTGAAGCTGAAATTGAGCTAATGCAAGTTGCTTGTAACATTACCGAAAAAGGATTTAGAAAAATATTGCCATTTATTAAGCCTGGCATTATGGAATATGAAATTGAGGGTGAGTTAATGCGCGAATTTTTAAGAAACAGATCAAATGGTTTTGCATATCAGCCAATTATTGGCTCAGGTGTTGACTCTTGTGTTTTGCATTATATTGACAATAACAAAGAGTGTAGAGATGGGGATATTTTACTCATGGATTTTGGGGCAGAATATGCCAATTATGCTTCAGATTTAACAAGAACCGTTCCTGTTAATGGCAAATTTAACGCTAGGCAAAAAGCAGTTTATACTTCTGTACTACATGTAATGAAAGAGGCAACAAAAATGCTTGTTCCTGGTACAATTTTTAAAGATTACAATAAAGAAGTTGCTAGAATTATGGAGTTTGAACTTATCAAACTAGGGCTTTTGGATAAGCATGAGATACAGAAACAAGATTCTGAAAATCCTTTATACAAGAAATACTTTATGCATGGAATTTCACATTATTTAGGCCTAGATGTGCATGATGTCGGTTCATTTGACTGCCCAATGAAAGAGGGGATGGTATTTACTTGCGAACCTGGAATCTATATTTTAGCAGAAGAATTAGGAATAAGATTAGAAAATGATATCTTAATTACTGCTAATGGCCCAAATGACCTTATGAAAAATATTCCTGTTGAAATAGAGGAAATTGAAGCCTTGATGAATAGGTGATTCTTACCTTCCCAAAACTCTTTATTAATCTTGTTTACCGCTTAATAATTAGTCTTTTAGTCATTTCAACACCCTCTTTTGTCTTGAACTTGAGAAGATATAGACCTTGTGTTAGATGTGAAACTGGTATTGCAGACTCTATATTTTTATACGTCTCTATTGTTTTTCCTAAAATATTTATTATCTGTATGGAGTTAATCTCTTCTGATAAATGCAATTTATCGTCTGCTGGTTGCGGATAAAAATATAGTTTTTGATCATTCGTCTCTGAAATACCTGAGACAGATGAGGTTGTTAACACATGCACGTTTTTATAAGCATACTGATTTGTTTGGCTAATACTTGAGGGAGCATCCGCTTTAGGCCAGATTACGACTATATTATCTCCTATTTGATAATTTTGTTGCGTAACAACTTCAAATAAAAAATTTGGGGAAAATTGGATGCTATCCCCTGGAAATATAAAGTTTGGGCCTTGTCCGCCAATTGTTCTGCTATTATAAATCCCTAATATATTATCATAAAGAGCCGCTTTTATCAATATGTTTTCAGCTAAAACATCTTCTCCTCCATTTACTACCCAACATGAAAACCAGATTGTATCCCCAATTGCTACCGTATCAGGAATAGAAATTCCTTGTGAGCCAAAATTGGTAATAATAGAACTGTTTTGCGATTTAACATTTAAAGAAAAAACAGAAATAAATAATAATATTATGAGAGCTTTTGTTTTCACACTACAAGTTTACGAACAAATTAATCAAACAATTCACTTTTTGTAATAAATTTTATTTTTATCTTAGCTGTTCAAAATCTGTTTTTATGAACATTCTACAGAAAATTATTGCCACGCTCAATAAAGAAGAAAGCAGATTTTACAAACTTTTCGCCTCAAGAACTAATAGCTTGAAAGAAAGAAAAGATGTGCTTCTTTTTGATTATATAAAGCAAAAAAACAATGACGCGTATGATGAACAATACATTGCAAAAAAACTCTATAAAGATAATAAAAATGCTTTTTATCAGCTAAAAAATCGTCTTTTTAAAGATTTGAACAAAAGTATGATGCTTCAGCATTTGGCAAAAGAAAAAGACATTTCAATACTACAATCCATATTGCTTTCTAGGATTTATAAAAGGAAGGGGGATGTTGAATTGTCTTTCTATTATTTAAAAACAGCTGAAAACAGAGCTGATTCGTTAGAGTCTTTTGAATTGCTTTCAATAATTTATAATGAAATTTTAAAACTCTCTTACGATATGGTTTCTATAAATGTTGAGGAATATATTGAGAAGAAAAGAGAAAATACCGAGCGATTAAGTTGGGTGCAGGAAATTGATTTGTTGTTAGCTGCAGTAATGTATAAAATTAAAACTGCTCAAAATTTTTCTGCTAAAGGAGAGTCGGTCAATGAAGTCTTGCAAGATGTTTTAAAAAAGTTTGCTGAAAACAAAAGAATTCCTAAAAGCCCTAAGTTTAAAATAAAAGTATATCAATTAGTGAGTAGAATATTATTGCAAAATCATGATTTTGCAGCATTGGAAGAATATTTACTACATACTTTTAAGGAATTCTCTACTGATAAAATTTTTAGTATAACGACTCATGAGGAAAAGCTTTCAATGCTTACCTACCTTACAAATTGCTTATATAAAACGCATAAGCTGAAAAAATCGCTTGAATATGCAGAAAAATTAAAATCTTCAATGGATGAATATGGCGGGTTTTTAAAAGATAAATTTTTGTTCTATTACTACAACGCTCTTGTTATTAATTATGCCTCCTTAGACAAAAATCAAGCTTTGAAAATTTTAGATGAAGCGAGAAGAAATCCTATTATTAAACAACTGCCAACCTATACGGTATTTATATATTTGAATACAGCACTTGTTTATTTCGATCAGAAGAAATACCGAATGGCTATCAAGAATTTATCTCGGCTTTTATTGCATGACGATTTTGTGGACATTGGTAAATCTTTCCAATTAAAAATTCAGATTGCTTCACTGATAATTCGATTCCAACTTGGTGACTTTGACACTATTGAAAGTAAAATTAAATACCTCAGGAGAACCTATAAAGAAACACTTTCCTTAGATGAGTTTTTCAGAGACTTAAGTGTTATTAATATCATTTCAGAATTGATGTATTGTAATAATTTAAACCAAGACAAAAAATTGCTTGAAAAAATTGATGGTCTCATTAGCATTATTGATGATAATACTGCTGATGATGTGGATGTTATCAACTACAACCTTTGGCTTAAATCTAA
>CAJWUS010000154.1 GCA_913047525.1 uncultured Flavobacteriales bacterium
TTTCATTATTTCTCTAAGAAAAGATGTTGCATATGTACCCTTGTGTAACCAGAAGCTGAATTTTGGACATCCCTCATTGTCAAGTTCCCATTCCAAATCATTAATTTTTTGACATAGTGGCCGGTACATTCCTAGCGAAGTCAATTGGTAAGCCTCATCTATTGTAAAGTCTTTGAAATCTATTTTCTCATCAGACATAACCATTCTTTCTAATTCACCTTGTAATCCTTTAGTGTATTGACTTTTTACTCCAGGTAAAAGCCCTGCAACCCATGCTTTACCCTCCATACATCGCTTTTCTAATTTTTTCTGATTAAGTTTTGTAACTTCAATTACCTTTCTTTGATCAGGTCCTCCATAGATATCTACGGGGATTACATTATCACCTATCAAGGGTTTATGAAGATCTATTCCTTCTTTTATCCTTAAATCAATAATTCGATTAAACATCGCACTTTGATAAGCATGAACAAACATCTTAGACAGACTCTCCGGTAATTGTTTTAGAGCTCCAATGTAATCGTCTTTCCTTCTTGTTAGATGCCCTATCATTTGCCTTTCAAAGAGTAGATTATGTGGATATTCCTGAATGGCTAATTTGAAATCTTTAGTTTCTTTTAGGTGTTTTCTGGCTTCAAAACCAGATATATCTGGATTACCTTCTGATAAATAATCCCAAACAGCGCCTTCATAATCTCCCATCACAATTTTTTTCCCAACCAAATGCGTTATAGGTCTCACGGCACCAAAACGTTGAATTCCAAAATAATTCGGAAATCCTTCTTTTAGTTCATCAGTCAGTTTTTCAATATCCTCTTTTTTACCTTTTATATCTGATATTTTAATTATAAATTTATTTCCGACTAAATTTCCAAGTCTTATTGGTTTAATTGCCTTATGCTTAAATTCAATCTCTACATTTTTTATATTCAAATTTTTTATTTTATTGGGTTTTGCCATCAATGAGAAGTATTGCGTAGTTAGTGCACGTTTGTCTTTGGTTCCGGCAAATCCAATTGCTTTTTGGCCTATTCCTAATTTCCTCGATAATTCTTTAATTAATACATGGGTATCCCAATTATTTGCAGTTATTTTTACAATACTATGTTTTCCACTATCATTTTCTTTGGACCATATCCAATGCGATTTATCGTTATTACTAATTATTTCTTCAACATTAAAATCTTCAGGTATCTTACGAAGTTTACCACCTATTCCTTTAGAATGTGAAAGATATCTTTCTTTGCCTACTTCCGGTCTAGCCGGTAAAATCATGAACCTAAGCTAATTTATCGCGAATTGTCTTTATATCAGCGACAATGATATCCACAGCTTTTTTTATTGCTTTTTTAGGAGTTCCTTTTTTTGTTCGAACGTAAAATTTAGGATGATCTAAGACGATATGTCCCATGTAGTAGGAAGCATAGTCAACATCAGGATTGGCCAGAGTATGATTCATTAAAGGTCCTAGTAACGTCTCATTAGCACCACGTACCTCTATTTCCAATTCGTTCTTGGTCTTGTTAATTACGGAAACTTCCATGGAGTTGTGCGGACTTAAAGGGGTATTATAAAGATTGGGCGAGCTTAATGGCCTTTGTTCTTTCTATTTTCGATGCCGTTGTTTTTATTCCAAGAGGAGAGAATATGCTTGAACTTGCAAAATGTCCTAGTTCCTTCAAGCATTTTATTATTTTGTTTCTTTGTGGTGTTTGCCCTATCTCAGCAATTCTAGCAATATCATTGACGTCATATAATCCAGGTGGCCCATTAGCTTCTTCACTTAATGTTTCAAAAAACTTACCTAACTTTCCTTCATAATTTGAGGGAACAAGTTCCTTCTCGATTATTTTGTCAACCCACAAAGGTCCTCCAGCACCATCTTCTTCTTCTTCCACAATTTCCATATCAGTGTTTATCCATTTCAATTCCACATTATTTTTTTTGATTAATTTAACAAAAACACGTAAGTGATGTCCTTCTGAGTAGCATAATAATGGTTGAATTCCTTTCCCAATTTCAGAGGCCATTGAGTGCATTTTACTTAACATAATTCTTATTCCTATTTCTTTTGCAGCTACTTTTTTCATAGAATTAGCTCCGTATCTTTTCATACAGATTGAAGGTTTTGCACCACACAATACAGCAGTGTCAGTAGCCGATACTCCTAAAATTCCATTATTATTCAATCCCTTAAGTGCTGCTTCTAGAAATGGGGTTGGAGTTCCGAAAGGATCAATATCTATACAGTCATATTTCTTTTCTTGGAGTAACTCTTCTACAGGTTTATTGTAAATTGTACTTTCGATTCCGTTTAATTTTAGGTTTTCAGCTATAGTATTTGTGGCTAAAGTAGAGGTATCACAAAATTCTACATTTAGCCCAGCTTCTAAAATAAGTCTTATTCCTCTTATTCCTGAAGCTGCCAATCCATCCAGTACAATTCCTTCTATTTCGAGTTCTTTTGCAAAAGCTACATGCAAATCACGGCTCATTTCCATAGCAGGATTGTAGAAAACACCTTTTGCTTTTCCTGGACCTTTGTCTTTACCAGAAAGATTTGCCTTGAAGATAGCCCTGCCTTCTTGATGTTCTTTCACACCATTCCAGTTTTTAGAATAGTAACTGCTTTAGAAGGTAGAATAGCGGAATTTATAGGGGTAACTTCTAAAGTTCTCAAATCATCCCTCTTGCGAATTGATTGCAGTAAGGGATTTCTAGATCTTTTGTGCATAGTGATTAACATTGGTTTTCCACATTTTAATGCTTCTTTTAGTATTGCACTGAATTCTTTTGATTCGGATACTAATTTCCCAACTTCATCAACCAATATGAGATCAGCTTCTTCAATAGCCTTAGCAACTGATTCGGTTGCAATTCGATTAACGGCATCTAACCTTATTCCCAAAGGTGTTGATTCAGGTGTTTTTCCAGGGACTCTTGGTTTAACATCCCATCTAACAGATGCAGACAGTTCTTCTTCACCTGTTGTATAATCCTTTAGATTGTATCCTATAATTTCGCCCTCTTCGCGAATAGGGTGGGTGGTAAATCCACCGATACTAAATTTATCTTCAATCATTTTTGCTATTCTCAGGACCGTTCTAGTTTTACCAGTGCCTGGCTGGCCGGAGATAGCTACCTTTAC
>CAJWUS010000155.1 GCA_913047525.1 uncultured Flavobacteriales bacterium
GGTCCTTTACATAAATCGGTAAAATTACCTTGGGTGTAAAAAGTAATTTCTCCATCATCCAACCCTTCTAATAATTCTAATTTGTACTCATCTCCTTTATCAGTAAAGTAGGCAATAGCTTCTTTTTTTGAAATATCTTTTCTTTCGAACGACATTTTTTGAGAGGCCAATTCCTTCATTTTTTTCTCAATTTCTGGGAAATCTTCTGATGAAAGAACACGATCTCCTAAATCGATATCATAGTAGAAACCATTATCGATTGCAGGCCCAATACCCAACTTAACACCAGGATAAAGCGCCTCCAAAGCTTCTGCCATAATGTGAGCAGAAGAATGCCAAAAACTCATTTTCCCCTGTTTATCATTCCAAGTATGTAGGGTAAGGGTAGAGTTAGTAGTGATAGGGCGATTAGCATCCCAAACTTCTCCATTTACACTAGCCGATAGTACATTCCGTGCTAGTCCTTCAGAAATACCCATGGCAATATCCATAGCTGAAGTTCCGCTTTCTACTTGTTTTATGCTTCCATCAGGAAGAGTAATATTGATCATTAGGTTTTATTATTAAAGATGCAAAGATAGAAAATGCATTTATTTTAACTTTGAATAATTCCAGGATTATAAGCTTCTTTAATTGGCGCATGGTTGGCCGCTTCAATTCCCATAGAAATTACTTTTCTGGTTTCCAGAGGATCAATAATAGCATCTACCCAAAGGCGAGAAGCAGCATAGTAAGGAGAGGTTTGGGCATCATATCTATCCGTAATGGTTTTTAAAAGTGCCTTTTCTGCTTTTTCATCAATTTCTTCTCCTTTTGCTTTTAGGGAAGCTTTTTCAATTTGTAACAATACTTTAGCAGCTTGTTCACCGCCCATAACGGCCAGTTCAGCAGTTGGCCAAGCAACAATAAGCCTTGGGTCGTACGCCTTACCACACATAGCATAGTTTCCTGCACCATAGGAATTACCTATAATAAATGTAAATTTTGGGACTACAGAATTTGCCATAGCATTTACCATCTTGGCGCCATCTTTAATGATTCCTCCATGTTCAGATTTGGAACCCACCATAAAGCCAGTAACATCTTGCAAGAAAACCAATGGTATTTTCTTTTGGTTACAATTAGCAATAAAACGAGCGGCTTTATCAGCCGAATCTGAATAGATAACCCCACCAAACTGCATTTCTCCTTTTTTTGTTTTAATCATTTCTCTCTGGTTAGACACAATACCAACTGCCCAGCCATCAACTCTAGCGTATCCACAAACTAAAGATTTACCATAGCCTTTTTTGTATTCCTCAAATTCGGATTTATCCACCAAGCGCGCAATGATTTCTTTCATATCATATGGCTTAGCTCGATTACTTGGGATAAGTCCACAAATCTCCTTTTCGTCTTTTTCTGGAGGATGTGATTCTGTACGGTTAAAACCGGCCTTTTCAGTATCACCAATCTTATCCATTATATTACGGATCTTATCTAAAGCATCTTTATCGTCTTTTGCTTTATAATCCGTAACACCAGAAATTTCGCAATGGGTAGTAGCACCACCTAAAGTTTCATTATCAATACTTTCTCCAATAGCTGCTTTTACCAAATAACTTCCTGCCAAAAAGATAGAGCCAGTTTTATCTACAATAAGGGCTTCATCACTCATAATAGGTAAATAAGCCCCGCCTGCAACACAACTACCCATTACAGCAGAGATTTGTGTAATTCCCATAGAACTCATTTTGGCATTATTTCTAAAGATTCTACCGAAATGTTCTTTATCTGGAAAAATCTGATCCTGCATTGGTAAGTAAACACCTGCACTATCTACTAAATAAATAATGGGTAATCTGTTTTCCATTGCTATCTCTTGCAAACGCAAGTTTTTCTTTCCTGTAATAGGGAACCAGGCACCTGCTTTTACAGTAGCATCATTGGCCACTACAACACACTGCCTTTTTTTTATATAAGTAATCCCTGCAACTACTCCTCCTGCAGCACATCCACCATGTTCTGGGTACATTTCATAGCCAGCAAAAGCACCAATTTCAAGAAAATCAGCTTCCGTATCTTTTAAGTAATTAATACGCTCACGAGCGGTAAGTTTTCCTTTAGCGTGTTGTTTTTCAATCTTCTTTTTACCACCGCCCAAGGATACTTTAGCGTGTTTTCTTTTCATCTCCGAGATGAGTAACCTCATCTTATCATCATTTTTGTTGAATTCTAAATCTGCCATTCTCTAAAATTTTGTCAAAAGTAGGGAATTAGATTTAAGATAATAGTATTGAGTAGTTAGACTTTTGTCTAAATTCTTATAATCTAAATACTAATATCTAGATTATGTAAATAATCTTCACTTTCAGGACCTTTATTAAATAGTAAATCCAAAATAGAAAGGTTAGTAATAAAGCCACAATTATTCTCAAAAACTTGATAGTATTTTGGGCTATTTTTTACTTCAAATAAGGAATTTCTGAAATCATTTGTACTACTTTGTTTTTGATAGGATTTTGTAAGCGTAGAAGTGTCATTTATTTGTAAGCATTTAAAGACCACTTCTTGCAATTTCAGATTAAACTCTAAAAGGAAAGTTTCTCTCTTTTCGTAAAAAGGAATAAACAAATCTTCATAAAACTCAAAGTAAGAGGAAGAACGATAAGCACTACAAATAGATTTCCAATGTTCTTTTTGCCAAGGATGATAGTATGCTATTTTTATATCTTTTATGTGGGTTTTAGAGCTTGATTTTCTAAGTTTTGGAATACTTAAAGTTAGCTTACCATTTGCTCCATAAATATCACATCTGTTTCGGATGCTTTGTTTTACAAAATGTTCGTATTGTTCAATTTCACAATTTTCGTTTTGTAGCAAAACAGCATAATATCCAATAGGGCCTAAATAGGAAGTAGATAAAAGAAATGGATTATTTGACTCCATCAAACAAACGATTCCATCTTATTTTTTTCAATCCTTTGGCATTCTTATCCCAACTCATCCAAATAAAAAGTGCTTTTCCAACAATATGATCTTCTGGTACAAAACCCCAAAAACGAGAGTCAGCAGAGTTGTGCCTATTATCACCCATAAGCCAATAATAATTCATTTGGAAAGTATAAGAAGTTGCTACCTCTTTATTTATCAGAAT
>CAJWUS010000156.1 GCA_913047525.1 uncultured Flavobacteriales bacterium
AAATGGGATAGTAGTATTTATACCTTCAATAATAAATTCCTCTAAAGCCCTTTCCATTTTTGAAATGGCTTCTTCTCTTGTTTGAGCAACTGTAATTAGTTTTACAATCATGGAATCATAAAAAGGAGGAATCATATAATTGGCATATACATGGGTATCAATTCTTATCCCATGACCTCCAGGTGCGTGAAAAGAAGTAATCATTCCAGGAGAAGGGCGAAAGTTGTTATAGGGGTCTTCAGCATTTATTCTGCATTCAATAGCATGTAGTTGAGGTATATAGTTTTTCCCTGAAATTTCAATCCCTGCAGCTACTTTTATTTGTTCACGGATTAGATCATAATCTACTACTTCCTCTGTAATAGGATGTTCCACCTGAATTCTAGTATTCATTTCCATAAAGTAAAAATTTCTATGCTTATCAACTAAAAATTCTACTGTACCGACACCTTCATATTTTACCGCCTCAGCAGCTTTAATGGCTGCTTCTCCCATTTCTTTTCTCAATTTATTAGTCATAAACGGAGATGGAGTTTCTTCTAACAACTTTTGATGTCTTCTTTGTATAGAACAATCTCTCTCGGATAAATGACATGCTTTTCCTCTATGATCTCCTATAATTTGAATTTCAATATGTCGTGGGTCTTCAATAAATTTTTCCAAATACATTCTGTCATTTCCAAAAGCTGCCTTTGTTTCTTTTCTTGCATTATCCCAAGCATCTTTTAAATCTTCTTCTTTCCAAACTAATCGCATCCCTTTTCCTCCTCCTCCAGCAGTAGCTTTTAGCATTACTGGATACGTAATCTCTCTTGCTAATTTTTTACATGTCTCGAAGTTCTTTATAATCCCTTCTGAACCAGGGATTGTAAGAACTCCTGCTTTTTTCATAGTTTCCTTTGCAAATGCTTTGTCTCCCATATTCTTAATCATTTTAGGAGATGCTCCAATAAATTTGATGCCATTTTCAGTACATATTTTAGAAAATTTTTCATTCTCAGCCAGAAATCCATAACCAGGATGAATAGCATCCGAATTTGTGATTTCAGCAGCAGAAATAATATTAGGAATTTTAAGATAGGATTCGCTACTTTCCGAAGGGCCAATACAAACTGCCTCATCTGCAAATCTTACATGTAAACTATCTTCATCTGCTCTAGAATAAACAGCGACCGTTTTTATTCCCATTTCCTTACACGTTCGGATAACTCTTAAAGCAATCTCCCCTCTGTTTGCAATTAGAATCTTTTTAAACATAATTCTTTTTTATTTATGTAAATATTAGGAAGGATTAACCAAGAAAAGTGGTTGGTCAAATTCAACAGGAGTAGTATCATTAGCCAATACCTTTACAATTTCTCCAGAGACTTCTGATTCAATCTCATTAAAAAGTTTCATAGCTTCAATTATACACAAAGTATCTCCCTCCTTAATAGTGTCTCCCACATTAATAAAAGGTGGTGTTTCAGGAGATGAAGACCTGTAAAATGTTCCTATCATAGACGCTTTTATTGTAATGTATTTTGATTCGTCAGCAGTAACATCTGTAGTGGGTAAATTTTGAGCAGGAGTTGCAGGTGTAATTGTATTCACTATTGGAGGTGGATTTGTAAGAATTTGCGCAGGAGTTTGTTGTACAATTGCAATTGACTCATCTGAATGCCCTCTTCTCTTTTTAGGAGGAGATTTAATAGAGATTTTTACTCCTTCAAATTCCAAATCAACCTCAGTAGCACCTGATTTTGCAACAAACTTTATTAATTCTTGAATGTCTGATAAATTCATTTTTTTCATTTTAATCTCTATTTAAAAATACAAAAGTAATTATTTATTTGAATCGTATGCCCATTTCAGATAGATTGACCCCCATGTAAACCCTCCACCAAATGCAGCAAGTATGATATTATCCCCTTTATTAAGTTGATTTTCCCATTCCCACAAGCAAAGTGGGATAGTTCCGTTAGTTGTATTGCCATACTTTTCTATATTTTTCATTACTTTTTCATCCTCAACCCCCATTCTTCTAGAAGTTGCCTCAATAATTCTTTTATTTGCTTGATGCGGGACTAACCAAGCTACATCAGCAGCAGTTAAATTATTTCTTTCCATTATTTCTGCTGAAACATCAGCCATATTTTTTACGGCAGCCCTAAAAACAGACTGTCCATCTTGAAATATATAATGTTCTCTGGCGTTAATCGTTTCATAGCTTGCTGGTCTTACAGATCCTCCAGCTTTCATGTGTAAGAACTCTCTACCAGAACCATCACTTTCTAAAATAGCATCTTGTATCCCTAACCCTTCATCGGACGGTTCCAACATTACAGCACCGGCACCATCACCAAAAATAATACATGTTGCTCTATCTTGATAATCTACAATTGAGGACATCTTATCTGCTCCCACAACAACAACTTTTTTATACGTCCCTGTTTCAATAAATTTTGATGCAGTTGAAAGAGCATACAAAAAACCTGAACAAGCAGCCATTAAATCGTATGCGAAACAATTTGTTGCTCCTATTTTATCAGCAATTATACAAGCTGTTGATGGGAAAATCATATCAGGCGTAGCTGTAGCACAAATAATTAAATCAATCTCTTCAGCAGTTGAATTTATCTTTACAAGCAATTTGTTTACAGCTTCAGCTCCCATATCTGAACTTCCTTTCCCTCTCCCTTTAAGAATTCTTCTTTCCTTAATCCCTGTTCTTGAAATTATCCACTCATCAGTAGTATCTACCAAAGATTCTAATTCTTTATTTGTTAAAATATAATTCGGCACATATCCTTGAACCCCTGTTATTGCAGCTGTTATTTTTCCCATTAGTTTAGGTTGATTTTAATTTTAGTCCCTAAATCTGCTTCTATTACATCTTTAGTAAGTGTAATCATATTTTTTATTGCAATTTCGTTAGAGATACCGTGCCCAATTATTACTGCTTTATTTAATCCTAATATAGGAGTACCTCCATAATTTTCGTAATTAAACCGTTTAAAATAATTATCTAAAAGTCCTCTCTTATGCATTATTTTATAAATTCCTTCTGCCTGTTTCAGTACAATGTTACCCGTAAATCCATCACAAACAATTACATCAGAATTCGAATCAAAAATATCTCTTCCTTCAA
>CAJWUS010000157.1 GCA_913047525.1 uncultured Flavobacteriales bacterium
ATATTACGTGCTTGGAATCCTTTTCCTAGGGCCCATCCTTTGACAGTTTTTGCTAATATTACAGAGGGTTGGTTTTCGTGTTTTGTTGCTTCGTTATAGGCTGCAAATAATTTAGTTGAATCATGCCCCCCTCTTCTTAATTTTGTAAGAGAATTATCATCCATATCTTCTACAAGCTTTTTTAATTCTTCCTCGGGGCCAAAGAAATTTTCTCTTATGTAATCTCCAGATGAAGCTGCAAGTGTTTGATAGTCACCATCTACGGTTTTTTCCATTTTTCTTAGGAGGTGACCCATTTCATCTTTCAGAAGTAATGGATCCCAATCTCTTCCCCATAAAACTTTGATTACGTTCCATCCCGATCCTCTAAAAATTGCTTCTAATTCTTGAATAATTTTACCATTTCCTCTTACAGGTCCATCAAGTCTTTGCAGGTTGCAATTTACAACGAAGGTCAAATTGTCTAATTTTTCTCTATGAGCTAAATGTAAGGCGTGTAATGTCTCTGGTTCGTCACATTCTCCATCACCTAGAAATGCCCACACTCTGCTATTGGATGTATCAGCAATTCCACGTTCTTGAAGATATCTTAAGAATCTTGCATGATATATTGCGTTTGTAGGGCCTAATCCCATAGACACAGTAGGAAATTCCCAGAAATCGGGCATTAGTCTTGGATGTGGGTAGCTTGATAATCCTTCTGTAAAAGCTTCTCTCCTGAAGTGATCTAAGTGTCCTTCGTTTAATCTTCCTTCAAGATATGCTCTTGAATAAATTCCTGGTGATGCATGTCCTTGATAATAGATGAAGTCACCGATTCCATTATTTTTACCTTTGAAGAAATGATGAAATCCTACCTCGTAGAGGCTAGCTGCTGAAGCGTATGTAGAAATATGACCTCCTAAACCTTCGAATTTTTTGTTTGCTTTGGATACCATCATAGCAGCATTCCATCGAATTATACGCCTTATTTTCTTTTCGAGTGTTTCATCTCCAGGATAATCTGGTTCAGATTCAGGAGGTATTGTATTTACGTATGGACTATTAGTCAAAGGTGGAATTGCTATATTTCTATCTCTAGCCTCTCTAATTAGTGTTTGCAAAAGGTATCTGGCTCTTTCTTCACCTTTTATGTCAATAATAGAGGCTATAGAATCTATCCACTCCTCTGTTTCTTGAGGGTCTCTATCTGGTAATTGTTGTCTGTATCCTTTCCCCATTGTGTTACCTTTTTTTATCTTATAGTCAATTGTATTTATATTGTTAGGAGTGAAAGATATTGCTGAGTTTCCGTCCTTTTCTTTTCTGATTTCTCATTTTCTGATTAACATATCCAATTAATAATGGGAAAAATACAGTTGCTTCACCCCATACCATTACTTCTTCCATTATTTTGTCATTTTTACCCCAAGATATGGCTTCTTTGAGTGTAGACCCAGACAATCCTCCATCTCTTAAATCAGCAGTACTAATCTGAATTCCAAATTTATGTTTTTCTACCTCGAATCCAAGCATTTCAGCCATAACTACTGCATCTTGGGCATAGTTCTTAGGAACGCCTCCACCCACTACTATTATTCCCGATTCTCCACAGTTACTTTTCATGAATGCAATTTCTTTTAAATCTTTGATAGAGTCTATAGTCATTCCACCTCTTTCTTTTTGCTGCATTGCCAATCCAATGCCTATTGAACAATCATTTATTGCTGGTATGAAAATTGGAATATTTTCTTCAAAGGCCGCCTGCATTACACTGTCTTTTACTTCTTTAGTTTGTGATAACCACTGACCACAAATCTTCATAAATTCTCGACTTGAGTAATTACCTTCCGGAAGATTTCCTGATATTCTCTTAAATGTTAGATCAACTTGTCTTAGTGCTACTTCATCCAATAAGTGATCATATATTCTATCTATGTACAAATTTTGAAGTTCGGAATCATCTTGGATAGGGCTACAAACGTAATGTTTGTGACCTAATGCCTCCAGCATATCTTGCTCAAATAAAGCTCCTGTACAAACTAAGGCATCTATATGGTTAGCTCTTATTGAATCAATTACTATTTGTCTTAGGCCTGCACTGAATATGCTTCCTGAAAGGGACCAAATTATTGAATTTTCGGTTTGAAGTTTCTTATAATATAATTGTGCAGCCATTCCTATATTTCTAGCCTCAAAACTAGATTCTGCAAATGAATCCACTAAGTTAGAAATGCTATTTTCACCATAGATTTTTATCTGTTTCACTTCTTTTGCAAGGAGTTCTTTTTTTCTTTTTATTTGTTTTTTTGATAAGCCTACTTCAGGTATTTGAGGGATTTCATATTTTTCCATCTTAGAGTCCCTCTGTTGAGATAAGTTTGTCTTTTTCCCTTATTTTCAATGCATTTAATTTCAAAGACTTTAATTCTGATAATATTTCTTTATCATTGGTTGCTATTAAGTATCCATTTTTTGCAGCATCTATTAGCATAGTATCAGTATATCCCTTACCGATATCTATAATTTTCAATGTTTTGCACATTTTTAATGCAGCTCTTGCATCATTTGACTCTAATTTTTCTAATTCAGTAATAACACAACTAGGTATAGCTAAATTCCATTCAGGTGCAGCTTTCGAAATTGCTTCTCTGAAATCAGGTCCACCACTAAATGTCCACAAAATGATATTAGTATCTGCTAAGACAGTCTTCATTCCTTAATAATTCCATATCCTATTAAGTGCCATTTTCCATCAACTCTTCTACTCAAAGCTATTCTTTGGCCAATCGGTGCACAAACAGGAATTGTTAAATTAATATCAACGATATTTTCTCTAACTGTAATTGGAATGCCTACTGTAGTTCTGGTACCTACTGTTATCATAAGGGGTTCTTTTGTTTTTAATTCATCCATATCTTGTATATTTTTAGTTCCGACGACTCGGTCTAATAATTTTGCCTCTACACTGAACTTATTCCAAACAGGTGGCAAGGTCCCAGGCTTCCCTATAACATTACCCAGTAATGAGTCTGATTTTGTCATTGCTGGATCTAAACTAGTGCCAATTGCAACCAAGCCACCTGGTCCTAATGAATCTCTAGCTACACCGCTATGTAGGCTATTGACTTCAGTTTTAA
>CAJWUS010000158.1 GCA_913047525.1 uncultured Flavobacteriales bacterium
AGAACATACTCGATCCGAATAGCGTAAGTAGCACAAATCCTACTATACCTATTATTATTGCTGATGGTAATTTTCTGTTTTCCATAATTATTTATTTTTTGTTATTAATTTATTTGTTGTATTAGTTTTCTTATTTTTTAGTAAAGTCCATTGTATTTTCTAACAAACCACTCCGAGAAAATAAGGAGGAGCAAAGTAAATAAAATCCATTGAATATTTATCAATTCTTGCACTTTTTCCTTAGTGTGTATTATTGTTTTATTTCGATCAGAATTAGTAATTTCTTTTATTAATTTTCCCATCTGATTTTGGAAAAATATTTCCCCTCCGCTCTGATATGCTAAATTGTAAAGCAGTTGATGATTTGCTTTGGTTTGTAGCATTTCTAATTGGAAAGGAATAATATTAAATCTCCCTTTCTTAGCATAAGTAGTGCCAAGCACTTTTGCAGTAAATGAATATTCCCCAACAGGAAAGACACCTACATTAAGATGGTATGCCTTATTCAGTTTTGAAAAATTAAAAGGATAATCTTTTCCATTATCATCAGTTATGATTAATGAAATATCATTTTTATTTACCAGCTGATAACTATCATTGTAAAATTCTGCTTCAAAAATAATTGGCACATTTACATTTATTTTATGTTCATACTGCAAGCGAAAATGAGATTTATCATCTTGTAAAAGTAAATACTGTGCAATTCCTGAAAAAAGCTCATCAAAAGCTTTACTGTTTTTTTGCTTGGAATACTCCAATAATTTCCATTTCCAAAAACCTTCCCCAGTAAAAACTCCAACTTTTCTATTTGTAGAATTTTCAAAAAACAAAATGGGTTTTTCAGTTGTTATTTTTCCTATTTTCTGATTTAACAATACTTCCGACACAGAAGATAGTTTGTAATCACCAAAATAGGCATAAAGTGGTGGTAATTGCAAGAAAAACTTTGATAATTCAGGGGAAATTGTAAACAATGAAAAATTCTCGTTTTGAGAAACAAAAACTTCTTGCATTGTATTTTTTCCTTTTATATCCAACCCTTTATATAAATTATTAAAATAAGTAAGATTTGTTCTGGCATTTACAAAAAACAATAGCGGTACATCCGAATTTATAATCTCTGTTAGTTTCCCAGAATAAGAATTAGTTGGAATTCCAAAAAGTGCAATTAAATTATATTTTTCTATATTTTTTGAAAAACTTTCTAGTTTCTCTACCTCAATACTGTAATGTTTGTTTTTAAGTAACAAGTTTTTAAAAGCTGCAATATCAGGGTGAGAATTATCAGAAAGCAGGAGGATATTGTATTTAGAATCAAGAATATCCACAAAAATTTCATAACGATTATTGGCTTTGTTTTTTTCGCTTGCTAAACTGCTTATTTGCAAAGTGTATTTTTGCAGTCCTTTTTGTTTTGCAAATATTTTTAGTGGAATTTTAAGATGAAAATCATCTTGATTAATATTAATCTTTTGTTTGTGCAAAAGCAATTCCCCATTATATAATTTTAATTCAGCTATTTCATTTTTGCAATTAAAACTCTCCACCAGTACATCAATAGGAAAATCGTTTCCAAGAAAAGCAATTTCATTGTATTGCACATTTTTAATAAGCAAATCCTTTTGCTGAATGGTATCGCCCAAAGCAATAGTATAAATAGGAACATTTGTAGCATTTGCCTTGTAAATAGGATTTTCACCAATATTATAAAGCCCATCAGTAGCCATTACAACAGCTGCTACATTTCTATTTAAAAACCTGCTTTCCAACTCATTAAACAAATTGGTATAATTAGTTTGCAAACCACTCATTTCATTAGTTAATCCTTCTTTGATTGTCTCATCAAAATGAAAGGGGAATACATCAAAATCTTTTTCTGTTTTTTCTACTAACTGAAATAAATCATCATAAATATTATAATCCTTTACAGAAGCGGAAGCATCTTGCGCCAATATAAGAATTGGTTTTTCATCTTGTTTTAAGAGGGTGTTAATAAGCGGACTTAGAAGTAAAAAGCAAAGGAAAGAAACTATAAGCATTCTAAACAGAAAGAGAGTTCTTTTTAGCCAAATACTGACAATTTTATCATCCTTTCGATATAGGAGAGTAGCATAACCTAATCCAATTAATAGGGTAAATAAACTTAATCCGAAAGGTAGTTCTGTGCTTATGTCAAACATAAAATTAAGTAAGCATGCCTCCGCAAACATTCAATACTTGGCCGGTAATATAAGCTGACATATCACAGGCTAAAAACAAAGTAGTGTTGGCAATATCTTCTGTTGTCCCACCTCTTTTTAGGGGAATAGAATTTCTCCACGCATTTACTTGCTCTTCCCCTAATGCCTCTGTCATTTCAGTTTCAATAAAGCCTGGTGCAATGGCATTGCATCTTATGTTTCGTGAGCCCAACTCTAAAGCAACCGATTTTGTAAATCCAATAATTGCAGCTTTGGAAGCCGAATAATTAGCTTGACCAGCATTACCCTTTACGCCAACTACCGAACTCATATTAATAATTGATCCTTTTCTTTGTTTTAACATTGGGCGCATTACGGCTTTTGTAAGGTTAAAAACCGATTTCATATTTACCTGCATTACACTATCAAAATCCGCTTCACTCATCCGCATTAGTAAATTATCTTTTGTGATTCCAGCATTGTTTACTAGCACATCAATACTGCCAAATTCTTCTATTACCGCATCTGATAATTTGTGTGAAGCATCAAAATTAGATGCATCTGATTTGTAGCCCTTTACTTTACAACCGTTAGCAGATAATTCTTTTTCCAAAGCTTTTGCTTTTTCATCAGATGATTGGTAAGTAAAAGCAATATTTGCTCCATGCCTGGCAAACACCTCCGCTATCCTTTTACCGATACCTCTACTGGCACCAGTTATAATTACAGTTTTCCCTTCTAATAATTTCATTAGTTATTTTTGAAGTTTCAAAGATAGAAAAAAGCCTTCAAAAAGATATACTTATTTTTAGTTTGTCAAATTATCTTTTTACTGTAATATCAGTTTTTTATTGACAACCCCACTATTGGTTTCAATCTCTAACATATAGATTCCTTTAGGAT